>JAUNHF010000313.1:300-2364 GCA_030524065.1 Deinococcus sp. | reverse complement strand
CACCGCCTTAAAGCGGGTTGCCACCGGAGCAATCAGGGCGTCAGCTGCCACCAGGGCGTTGACCGTCAGGGTGCCCAGGCTGGGGGGCGAATCGATCAGGACATAATCATAGGCAGCAGGCAAGCGGCCCAGCACGTTGTGAAGTCGCCGCTCACGCCCCACCTTGGCCAGCAGCTGCGACTCGGCCAGCGCCAAGTCAATGGTGGCCGGATAAAGACCCATCCCATGAACTTCTAGCAGTTCGGGCAACTGATCGGTAACGCCTTCGGGGTCGTCTTCCAGCAGGGCATTGAGCAGGGTACTGCGGCTGCTCAGGTTCCATTTGTCGGCGCCCAGAAAGCTGGTGAGGTTGCCCTGAGGATCAAAATCCACCAGCAGAACGCGGTGCCCTCGCTGGGATAACTCATAGCCGAAATCGCGTGTGGCCGAGGTTTTGCCTACCCCGCCCGCGTGGTTGAAGAAGGTGTAGGTTCGGGTCATGGTGGGTTCAGAGTACCCCACACATAACGTTATGTGTGCCCTGTGCCCGCAGGGGACTACGCCGAAAGGGGGGTCTGCCGGGAGCAAGTCGGCGCATGAGGTACAGAGCAGTGGAAGAACGTCAGAAGGCCTGCCAATCAGGTGTTTTTCGGGTGCACATAACGTTATGTGTAGCCGCCGCACTGACCCGCACCTGACCAACGTTTTCTAGGCTAGGTTCATGCCACGACATCGGCCGGACGGTCAACTGACTCGGCGTTCTTTTCTGCAGGCCACGGCCATCGTGAGCGGCGCGGGCGTACTCAGCCTGAGCGGGTGTGCGCCGGCCCTGCAACTGCGGTATCCAGTGAATCCCTTCCAGCTGGGCGTCGCCAGTGGCGACCCTCAGGACGACAGCGTGGTGCTGTGGACGCGGCTCTCGCTGGACCCGCTGGGTCCGACCGGGGCCGGGTTGCCAAATCAGGCCGTTGACGTGACCTGGGAACTGGCACACGACGAGGCCTTCCGGCAGGTGGTCCGCCAGGGACGCTCGCCGGCCGCTCCTGAGCGGGGCTACGCCGTCCACGCCGAAGTGTATGGCCTGGAGCCTCACCGCACCTACTTCTACCGCTTTCACTCGGGCAACGCGACCAGCCCAGTGGGCCGCACCCGCACGCTGCCACGGCCACAGGACGACGTGAACTCGCTGAGTCTGGCCTTCGTGTCGTGCTCGGACTACCAGAACGGTTATTTCAACGCTTACCGCCACCTGGCCGAAGACGACCTGGACCTGGTGCTGCACCTGGGCGACTACATCTACGAATACGGTCCCAACCCCAAGGGCGTGCGCCAGCACAGCGGCCCGGAAATCGTGACCCTGGAAGATTATCGCCGCCGCTACGCGCTGTACCACGCCGACCCCGACTTGCAGGCTGCCCACGCTGCTGCCCCCTGGCTGGTGGTCTGGGACGACCACGAGGTAGAGAACAACTACGCAGCGGCGGTGATGGAAGCCCGCGAGGAAGGCGAGGCTCCGGTGACGCCAGAGCAGTTCATGGCCCGGCGCGCCGCCGCCTACCAGGCTTACTACGAGAACCTGCCCCTGCGCCGCTCCAGCATGCCGCGCGGCGCGGACATGCAGCTGTACCGCCGCTTGACCTACGGCCAGCTGGCGAGCTTCTCCATGCTGGATACCCGGCAGTACCGCACCGATCAGCCCTGCGGTGACGGCTTCCAGGCCCCCTGCGCCGCCATCATGAACCCCAACGCCACCCTGACCGGCCCCGCGCAGGAGCGCTGGCTGCTGGAGGGCCTGCAACAGTCGCAGGCCCGCTGGAACGCCATCGGGCAGCAGGTGATGATGGCCCGCTACGACTGGCCGCTGGCGCCCGGCGAGGTGCTCAATATGGATCAGTGGGACGGCTACCACATGGCCCGCCAGCGCCTACTGGGCTTTATGGCACAGCGACAGGTCAGCAACCCGGTGGTCCTGACCGGGGACATCCATTCGGCCTGGGTGCATGACCTCAAGGCGGATTTCCTGAATCCTGCCTCGGCCACGGTGGGCACTGAGCTGGTCACCACCTCTATCAGTGCAGACTTTCC
>JAUNHF010000313.1:0-290 GCA_030524065.1 Deinococcus sp. | reverse complement strand
CGTAGCGCCCACAGCCGGGGGCCTGAAAGACAATCCGCACACCCGTTATTTCAACGGCGCGCAGCGGGGATACGCCCGCGCCCGCATTACCCGCGACCGCTGGCAGACCGATTTCCGGGTGGTGGATACCATCAGCAGCCGCGAGTCGGCGGTGCGGACCGATGCCAGCTGGGTGATTGAGCACGGCCGGCCTGGAGCGCAGCGGGCCTGATTCGGGCTTTGTGCTCCAGGCCAGAAAGAGTCCCGGCGAACCTTGACGGCCAAGGCTCGCCGGGGCCTTGGCTTCTAGC
>JAUNHF010000312.1 GCA_030524065.1 Deinococcus sp. | reverse complement strand
CTCCACCAGGGCGCGGGCTTCCAGCAGCGGAATCCGCGGAATGCGGGCCGGCACCTCGGGCAGCGTGGCCTCCAGCAGCGCCAGCTCGGGGGCGCAGCGCTCCGCCACGCGGGCCAGCATCACGCGCAGCACCTCAGTCTCCACGTCCATCACGTCCTCTTCCGAGTCGATGAAGCCCAGCTCGGCGTCCAGGCTGAGGTACTCGGTCAGGTGCCGGCTGGTGTTGTGCTGCTCGCCGCGGAACACCGGCGCCACCTCGAACACCCGCTCGAAGGCGCCCACCATCATCTGCTTGTACAGCTGCGGGCTCTGGGCCAAGTAGGCCGGCTCACCGAAATAGTCCACCGTGAACAGCCCCGCGCCGCCCTCCGCGCCCGCTTCCACGATCTTGGGCGTGCTGATCTCGGTAAAGCCCATCGCGCCCAGGCTTGCCCGGAAACCGGCCAGCAGCTCGGCCTGCACCCGCAGCGCGGCGCGTTCCTTCAGGCCACGCACGGTCACGGCGCGGTGGTTGAGCAGCGTGTCGGGGTGGACACGGCTCAGCTTGGGCAGCTCGACCGGGGTTGCCTCGGCCGCCGCCGCGATCAACCGCATGGCCTGCATCCGCACTTCCACTTCGCCGGCCCGCGCCGGGTGCGGAGCCACCGTGCCCAGAATTTCTACGCTGCTTTCGGGCAGCGGCAGGTCCAGGCCCAGGCCGTCGCCTACGCACTGCACGGCGCCGCTGCCGTCGCGCAGGGTCACGAATTGCAGGCCGCCCAGGTCGCGGCGCGAAAGAATCTGGCCGCGCAGCCGCACCGCCTGGCCGCTCAGGGCGCCGAGGTCGCGCAGAAAGGTGCGGGGCAGGGGAGAGGCGGGAGTTTCGGTGGGCTGTGGGGTGGTCATGGGCGAAGTCTCCTTGGAGTGGGGGCGGAAAAACAAGAACCCCCGCTTGCCTGTATCGGTAAGCGGGGGCGCACATGGCGAACGACGTCCCCTAACGGGAATCGTTATTGGTGTTGTTCGCCAGGCGCAACATGCCGGCAAGTGTAAGCCCGAACCGGCAAAGTGTCAAGCGGATGACACTCCGGGCACCCATGCTCAGGGGATGAGGCCCAGCAGCGCCGGCCAGCCGCGTGACAGGTTCAGGGCCGCTGCGGCCCGCGCTGCCTGAGCTGGCCCGGCGTCCAGCCCAGTGCTCACCCCCAGCAGCGGAATGGGAATCTCCGGGTCCTCGCGCTCCAGAATCCGCAGCTGCAATTCGCAGGTGGGGCTGCCGGTCACGCCCAGGGCCGCTTCTGCCTCGCGGCGAATGCGAATCCAGGGCTGTGAGCGGTACTCGTCGCGGTAGGCGGCCAGCGCGTCGTGCTCCGAGTAGCCCTCAAACAGCGGAATGCGGGCCTGTAGGTCCGGGCCACTGCTTGGCATTTCTTCCAGCCGGAAGTGCCCGGTCAGCAGCGGGCGCAGGGCCTCAAGTTCGCCGGCTTCCAGCGTCAGGCCGATGCTTTCACGCGGCGACACCACCCGCCCCCGCAGCAGCGGTTCCAGGGCCAGCGCGGCGGCCAGCACTCGCGCTGGCACCCCCGCCAGGCTGGCGGGCTGGGCGATAGGGTGCAGTTCCGGCAAGGCTGGTTGCCCCTCAGCGCCGGGGCGCAGGTCCAGCCGTTGCCCGCCCCCGGGCGCGGCCTCGCCCGTCCAGCCCGGGAAGATCACCGTTACCTCGGCCGCCCCGGCTTCGGCGCTTACGCCCAGGCCCCGGAACCCGAACAGCCCCGGGTGCAGGTCCTCGGCCGAGGCGCCCGCGTGCCCGGCCTCCACCAGCCGCGCCGTCCGCAGATAGGGATGCCAGGCGGTCCAGCGCAGCCACTCGGCCGCCAGCGGATGCGCCGCTCCCAGCAGCTGAACGTCCAGCTTGCCCGGCGTGCTCAGTGGTTCCGCCATGCTCAGCGTTCCCAAGGCCAGGTTCCAGGGGCCGCCGCTGCGCCCACCGCGCGCGGGCCGGTGTGAACCATCAGCGACCCATTGACCGGGGCCGCCTCGGCCCACACGAGCGGATGCGCGGCCGCGATCTGTTCCCGCAGCAGCTCCGCATCGTCCGGGTGTGAGCCGTACAGCAGCCCCACCCGCAGCGGTGTGCCTTCGCCGTAGCGCCGGGTCAGCTGCGCGGCGATTTCGCGGATGCCGCCCTTGTATCCACGGGCGCGGGCCGCCGTGGTGTAGATGCCGGCTGGCTTTTCGACCGTCACCACTGGCTTGAGGTTCAGCAGCCCGCCCAGGGTGGCCGCCACTTTGCCGATACGCCCGCCCTTTTGCAAAAAGTCCAGCGTCTCAATGGTGAAGTACAGCTCGGTTTCGTCCCGGACCGCTTCGGCCCAGTGCAGCGCCG
>JAUNHF010000311.1 GCA_030524065.1 Deinococcus sp. | reverse complement strand
TCCAGCGGACTCAGGTCAAAATCCCACTCGAACGAGCGGCCCCAGGGCAAGTTGACCTGCTCCAGCGCGTACTGGCCGCCCAGGTTCAGCGGGAAATACTCGGCGGCCAGCTCCATCAGCTTGGCCTGGGCGGCGGGCGTGTTCATTTCGGCTTCGGAAATGGCCTCACGCAGGGCTGAGCGCAGGCGGGTGGAGTAGATCAGGTCGTTGGCGTATTCGCGGGCCAGCAGCGCGTTCTGACGGGCGGGGTCCACGCCGTCCAGTGTCAACTTGGCGTGTGCCAGCGCTGAGCCAAGGTTGTTGCCGGGGGTGCCCCAGGCGGCGAGCGCGGTCAGGTTGGCGTCGCGTTTCAGGGTGCCCAGGTCTTTCCACAGCCGGGTGTTGCCCAGGTTCACCTTTTCCACGTCCACCACGGCCACTGGCCCGCGCCGCAGCAGCGCGGAGATGTCCAGCGCGGCGCGGCGTGGGTCGCCACCGTTGAACACGTAGACCGTCATCTCGGCGCTCTGGCCCGGCTCGGCCATGCGGAAGCCGGCGGCCTCGGCGTGGTTTTCCACACTCTGGGTCAGCGGAATGCCTTCGTACTTGATCACCTGCTGGGCCAGGTTGGGGTCGGAATACACGGCCTGGAGGGTTTTGGGTTCCGGCGACAGGGCGCGGGCGCTCAGCAGGGCCAGCACTTCGTCGGCGCCGGGGTAGACCCGCACGTTATCGGGGGCCACCTCGGCGGCGAACTGCGCCAGCCGCGCTCCTTCGGCAGGGGCGGGGCTGCCGGGCAGGGCATCGTCCCAGGCGATGTGCAGTTCCTTGAACGTGCCGGCTGCGGCCCAGCGGGTCAGCAACTGGGCCACCGCGTAGTTGCGCTCCCGGTCCACCGCGTCGGGGTGGCGGGGAATGGTGATAAAGGCGTAGATGGGCCGGCCCGTTTCGCGCTGCCACTCTCGCAGCGGCAGCAGCCTGCTACGAACCCGCGCCGCCGAATCGGTGCTCCTGCGCGACTGCACCAGCCCGCCGTAGGCCAGGGCGTCCAGCGCCACGATCAAGGGTTCATTGGCCTGCCCGGCGCCCTCTGTGCGCAGCCATTCCAGCAGCCGGGCCGGGTCGGCGCCCTGCTGCGCAGTGCCCAGCAGCTCACGCGGCACCACCTTGAGCGAGTCTCCCTTCAGGCCGGCGATGGCGGCCGGCAGCCGGCTGG
Source organism: Deinococcus sp. (assembly GCA_030524065.1). Classification (GTDB taxonomy): domain Bacteria; phylum Deinococcota; class Deinococci; order Deinococcales; family Deinococcaceae; genus Deinococcus. The sequence goes on along the minus strand of JAUNHF010000311.1, from coordinate 1,181 downwards.
TCGCGGGGCGCGAGTCCATCGGAATCAGGGTCTGGGCGTGGGCGGGCGCAGCGGCCAGGGTCAGGCCGGCCAGGGCCAGCGCGGAAAAGCGCTTGATCATGCTGCTCAGCTTAAAGGGGGCACATGATACACATCTGAAGGGCGCTGGGGGCATAAGCAGGCAGGGGGCCACCAAAAAACGCCCCTTCTCCGGGGCGAGGGCGCTTAGTGTGCCGCGCCTTCGCTCCGCTGCACGGCGGCCTGCTCGTCGCGCAGCCAGAAGTTCCGCCCGGCGCTGTCTTGCAGGCGCACCACCACCTGCACCTGCTCACCGGAGCGCAGACCCTGGGCAGGGCCGGAAGCCTCTACTGCGCGGCAGCCGGCTCCACAGCTGCTGGCCCGCCAGCGGCCGGCTGCCTGCCACACGCCGCCCTGGGTGACCAGATACACCGACTGGACATTCAGCGGCAGTGTGCTGGCCGAGCTGTGGATCAGCACCTGGGTGTGGAGGCGCTCACCCTCCAGCACCGGCCGGGCGGCGGCGCTCAGCGTGCGGCCAGCCAGGCTCAGCGTGGTGGGGGCGCGCAGCAGTTCGCCCGCGCTGGGTCCGCTGTGGCCCACGTTGCCGCAGGCACTGAGCGGCAAGGCCAGCGCAGCGAGAAACAAGGCGGATTTGGCCTTCATGTGAAGCATCTTAGAGCAGTGCGGTTAAAATTCTCTGACAGAATCGGCACTTTGTGAGAATCCTCTGTCAGGACCGGCCACTGCGCAGCGGGCAACCCGCAAGTTGCGCTTAAGGCCCACCGGGCCGCTGCCCCGCGCCGCAGCCTGCACAATGAAGCGGATGTCTGCCCTTTTCCCCATGCTCAGCTCCCAGTGGTGGCCGCTGTGACGCCGCTTTCAGAGTCCGGTTCGTCTGAGGAGGGGCCGTCTCAGGCTGCGCGGGCACAGGCTATTGGCGGCGCAGCCGACCGCTACGACGCGGTGGTCATCGGCGCTGGGCCGGCGGGCCTCAATGCGGCCCTGGTGCTGGGGGGGGCTCGGCGGCGGGTGCTGCTGCTGGACGGTGGCCCGCCCCGCAACGCCCGTGCCCAGGCGGCCCACGGGGTCTTTACCCGTGACTGCACGCCGCCCGCCGACCTCAAGCGCATTGGGCTAGAGCAGTTGGCCCCCTATGACGTAACCATCCGCCAGGAGGCCGC
>JAUNHF010000310.1 GCA_030524065.1 Deinococcus sp. | reverse complement strand
GGGCTGTGCAGGCGCTCAGGCCCAGCAGCGTAGTCAGCAGCAGGGACGACTTCAGGGCAGATTTCAGGTTCATGCGGCACGCTCCTCTGGTCGGCCGCGTCGGGGCTGGGCGGGGGAGAAGAGAACGGCAAATTCTCGCCCGGCTCCCGCATCGCTCCCTCCGCTGGCACGACCCAGTTCAGGTTCTAAGGGTTTGTCTCAGCCCGCAGGCCCCATTTCGGGCCAGCCAGGCACCCCTGCGATCAGTTCGCCTGAGCATACCAGAAGGCTGCGCCACTGGCCGGGCTGCCCAGATAGAGTGGCACCCATGACCACTCCCGCATTGATCGTCTGGACTGTGGTGCAAGACGCCCAGGGGCGGGTGCTGCTGGCCCGGCGCTGCGGCTCGCGGTTTGCCGCTGGCCTTTGGAATCTGCCCGGCGGCGCACTGGAACCCGGCGAGGACCTGCGGGGCGCCGCTTTCTTGTTCCGCGCTCAGGTGGGGCAGGGCGAGCCCCGGCCCCTGGACAAAACCGACGCTGTGCAGTGGGCCGACCCGGCACAGTTGCTGCCTGGCTGCCAGAGGCCCTGCGGCTACACCTGCTCGCGGGAGCGCGGCTCACCCAGCAGCGGGGTACGGCGCAGGCCGCGCAGTGGACTGTCCTGGATGGGGAAGCGGCAGAGTGAGTCGCGGACTGGTCGCCAGCGGAACGGGCATTGCTCACGCGACCATTCTGACCCGGCCTAAAGGCAGATTCATAAATATGGGTTCCTTAAACCCAGCCTTGAATAAACCTACAGTTTCTACTCAACAAGGTCCCAGGCGGTTGCGGCAGACTACTCGGCGTAACGGAGACGGGAATCACATTCCCTAAGCTTTCCCGTGACGACTTCAAGTATCTGGAGGTACTTCTTATGACGAACATGATTAATGACCAGCTGGTGCGCCTGTCCGACCTGAGCCGCGATGACCAAATGACCTTCTTCAACGACAGCGATGTCTTTAACCCCATCGGCGCTACGGCTTACGGCGCTGGCGGCGAGAAAATCGGCAGCGTGCGTGACGCGCTGGTGGTGGCTAACACCGGCGGCATCCGCTTCCTGATCGTGGACGCTGGCGGCTGGTTCAGCAGCAAAGAAGTGCTGGTCCCCGTGGGCCACGCCCGCATTGACGACAGCGGCGTGTACTTTGACAGCCTGACCAAGGATCAGGTCGGCGCGATGCAGGAATACCGCTACGGCGAGACCTACACCGACGACCAGTACACCGAAGATCAGTTTGTGCAGGATGAGCGCGTGCTGCGCGGCGAGATGGACGAAGCCCAGTACCGTGAGCGTGCTTACTCCACCCCTGACCGTCTGCAGCTGCTCGAAGAGCGCCTGACCGTCAACAAGGAGCGCTTCAACGCTGGTAGCGTCCGCATCGGCAAGCGCGTAGAAACCCGTCAGGAGCAGGTGGAAGTGCCCCTGCAGCGTGAAGAAGTCGTCATCACCCGTCACGAAGTGACCGATGGCCGCGCTGTAGAAGGTGCCCGCCTGGGCGAAGGCCAGCAGACCATGCAGGTGGACCTGCAGGCCGAGCGCGCCAACATCGGCAAAGAAACCTTCGTCACCGAAGAAGTCGAGATTGGCAAGCGCTCTGTGACCGAAACCCAGACCGTGACCGAAACCGTGGGCCGCGAAGTGCTGGACGTAGAACGCGACGGCCAGATCGACGTTGACGGCGATCTAAACCGCCGTTCCTAAACCACCAAGCTGAGAAAGGGCGGGTCTATCCCGCCTTTTTTCGTAGTTTTTTCCGGAAAGGAAAACATATGACCGACAACCTAAAACCGGGTGAACGTTATCTAGAAGCAGCTGGCGACCAGACCGACCTGACCACCCAGACCGTCCAGAACGCCCAAACCGATCTGAGTGCTGGGCGTGATGTGGCCCGAGGTCAGCTGGGTACGGACACTGCGCTTGGCGGTGAGCGCGACCTGCGCACCGAAGCCACCGACCTGCTGGCCGGCCAAACTGACCGTCTGGTGCTGTACGAGGAGCGGGCCCGTGTGGATGTGGTGCGTGAGTCGCTTGGCGCCGTCACCGTCCGCAAGCTGGTCACCGAGCGTGAAGAGATGGTGCCGGTTACCCTGCGCTCGGAATACTTGGAAATCGTGGTGCATGAGGGCGCCGGCCGCGTGCGTATGGACGGCCAGGAGTTGCAGCCCGGCCAGACCTATCAGGTGGAACTGACCACCGAGCGCGCCAGCGTTCATAAAGAGCTGGTGCCGATCAGCGAAGTGTCGCTGGAAAAACGCGCCGTAGCCGAAGATGTCCAGCAGACGGTGACCCTGCGCCGCGAAGTACTGGACGTCGAAGACCCCCAGAACCTGATCGCCAACCGCAGCGAGCTTGAAGGC
>JAUNHF010000309.1 GCA_030524065.1 Deinococcus sp. | reverse complement strand
GCGGGTGCTGAAGGTGCAGGGCCTGAATGATCTGCCGCGCAACGAGTTCGGCCGCTCCCAGCTGCCCAATTTGCTGGGCGGGCGCACGACCGATTTCCTGTTCACCCTGCAGCTCCCGCCCCAGCGCGAAGCGGCCAGCCTGGGGATCACCCGCGTTCGCCTCGCCTGGACCGACAGCGAGGGCCGGCGCCAGCGCATCCGCGCCCAGCTCGACCTGCCGGTGCTGGCAGCCGGAGCCTACGGCCAAGTCACCGAAAACCCGCAGGTCCGCGCGGCCCTGGAACTGCTGCTCAACGCCAAGGCCAAGCAGGACGCGGTCGCCTTTCTGGACGCCGGGGACATCGCGGGTGCACAAAGGCTGCTGCGCGTCCGCTCGGCCCAGTTCAGCGAGCTGCAGGAAGCGCTGACTGGCCACGTGCCCCCTGCAGAGCTGGCTGGAGAGGTCGCCCAGCTGGAAGAACTTGCAGCCGGGGTCGAGCATGACCAGCAACTGTCGCGCAAGCGGGCGTTCAGCCAGCACTATCAGCGGAGCCGCAGTAAGGCGGAGTAGACGGGTTCCCCGGAAACTGTTCCGGAACGAACGCGTTCAGCCGCTGGCCTGCTCCACCTCGCCGCGGCTGCGTCCAGACGTCTGCACGTTTCGTTCGGCGCACGGGAAAAGCGTCTGAGAGCATAGATACATGCAACCGACCTTGACTGTGATTCCAGCCCGCGCCCTGAGCGCTGAGCCTCAAACCACCGACCTGCTTGTCCGCATCACGCCGCCCCAGACTGGGGGCCGCGTGCCGCCGCTTGATCTTGTGCTGGCCCTGGACACCAGCGGCAGCATGGGCGGCCTGCCGCTGACTCTGGCCTGTCAGGCCGCCGCGCAGGTCTTTTGCCAGCGCGGCGACGCCCGGCTGGGGCTGGTGACCTTTGCTTCTCACGCTCAGGTTGCCGCGCCCCTGCAAAGCTGGGAAGGGGAGAGCGGCTTCCTTGGCGCCCTAGACCGGCTCCGGGCGGCGGGCAGCACCGCGCTGCACGCCGGCTGGCAGCTGGCTGAATCCATGCTGACTGCGCCGCTGATGCAGGAGCCGCCACTTTCCCACCGGCTGCAGCGGGTGCTGCTCCTGCCCGACGGCCGCGCCAACGTGGGCCTGAAGACGCCGCAGGACCTGGCTGCCGCGGTCCGGGCCGGGCTGGCGGAGGGGGTCGGCACCAGCACGGTCGGCGTGGGCCGCCACTACGACGAGCAACTGCTGGAAACCCTGGCTGGGGAAGGTGACGGCACCTACCACTATGCCGAAACGCCGCAGGACCTGGAGGGGCTGTTTCTGGCGGAGCTGGGCAACCTCAGAAATACCTTTGGCCGCCTGGTCAGCCTGGGCACTGACGGGGTCGAGCTGCTGGATATCCTGAACGACCTGCCCCGCTTGCCAAACGGGCGCACGGCCCTGCCGCCGCTGCAGGGGGGAACCCCTACTGAGCTGCTGCTGCGCGTGCGGGCCAAGGCCGGTGACACCGTGCGGCTGCGCCTGGCCTGGACCGACAGCAGCGGCCAGCAATGCACGCTGGAGGCAGAGGAAATCCTGCCCCACCTGAGCGGCAGTGGAACGCCTGCCGAGCAGCCCGAAGTCACTGCGCTGCGTGCCCGGCTGGAGCTGGCCCGCACCCAGCGCCGGGTGGCCGAACTGGTAGACCGCGGCCACCTGCTGGAGGCCCGCAGCCGTCTGAGCGAGGCCCGCCGCAGAACAGTGGAACTGCGGACTCGGGGCATCAGTGTCGGTGTGGACGATGCGCAGCTGGAGCGTCTGGAAGCGAGCCTGCGGCGCGGCGACCGCCAGGTCACCAGCAAGCTGGCCCGCAGCGAGGCCTACCTATCCAGCAGCGGCCGCAAAAAAGCCTGAACGCACCCGGACTTCGCCCTAGATTCGTGAGGAGACACCATGACCCAGGAAAACAGTACCCTGCCCGTCCCCGCCGCCATCTGGCCCCCTACCGAAGAGGGATTGGCGGGTGAGCCTCAGGACCCCGTCCTGCGGGCCATTCATCAGGCTCTCCAGCCGCTGACCCCCCTGCTGCGTTCACTGACGTTCACGTCCGGGGCCAGAAGGCCCAGCGCCCAGCTGACCCTGGGAGCGGAGCCGTATCTGGTCGGCGTGCTGGTCCACGACGAGGACACCCTGCTGGTGGACGTCCCGGTGGGCGAGGTTCAGCACACCGCCGAGAACATGCACGCCCTGCTGTCGCTGAACCTGAGCCGTGACTGGCCCTTTCGGGTGGACTACGTCGGGGTCGGGGACGGTGAGCTGGAGCCGCAGGCGCTGGTCGCCATCGAGTACCGCCTGCCGCTGTCCGAGTTGGAACAGCTTCCGGCGCGTGTGCTGGAAGGCTGGCGCAAAAAACGCATGGCCGACGGCGTCGTGC
>JAUNHF010000308.1 GCA_030524065.1 Deinococcus sp. | reverse complement strand
CCCAGCCTTCTCCCAGGTCCTCTTCCTTCCAGTCGGTGGTCAGAGGTTCATCGTTTAGACTCAGCTCCGGCATCTGGCCAGTCGCTTTGGCGCTGGTCCCGGGCGTGGGGGTCCAGCCGGGGGCAGATTGCTGGTCACTGTCGCTGTCACCGTCACTGTCGCTGTCATCATCCGTCTGGGGCTCTTCGGCACTGTCTTCGGTGCTGTTTTCTTCCAGGGGCGGTGGGGGTTCAGCGTCTTCCCTCTCCTCTTCCAGCAACGCGTCTGGTGAGTCCACGTCAGTTGACGGTACGTCTGCGTCGCTGGCCATTTCTTCTTCCCGAGTGCTGGCCGCTGTGGGCTGCGCCTCGCCGCTGTCATCAGCTTCGGGCAAGTCGAACAGTTTGTCGGTGTCGGCGAACAGGGAAGCCTGGGGGTCAAGGTGGTCGTTAAGGATATCCAGCAGTGTTTGGGCGGCGGCCGCTTCGGTTCTGGCGCTGGGGTACTCGCGGAACTTCGGTGCGATGTGCTGCATGAAGTAGTCCTGGTCGCGGTCTTGCAGCTTTTTGGACACCCTGGAGATGTCCTGGTAAATCTCGCTGTGTGGGCGCAGGGCGGCCCTGCTGGAGTGGGTCTGGACTTGGGGGTTGGGGGCAGTGAGGGTCATGAGAGCTCCTTGCGTAGGTGCAGGTGGGTTGAGAGCTGGGGCGGGGGCCTTTTCCGGGCCGATGGGGGCGCGGACCGTGTGGCCCGCTTCGTTGATGCGGAAACCACTGAGAATCACGGCGTTGCCAAACACGGTGCCTTGTTCTTCCCGGTCACTGATTTCGCGCCGCGTAGGGTCGTTCAGTAGCGTGAACTGGGCGGTGAAATTGACCCAGCGGTAGTGGCCACTCAGGGCGTTGTCTCCGGCGTAGACCAGGTGACGGTCATCCAGACCAGGAGCGTGAACGGCGGTCACCATGCTGTAGGGGTCGTCAATGTAGTCCCGGATTGCCTCAAAGTCGGGAACTCCCTCTTCGATGGGCCACACCTCGGCGTAGCCGTAACCGTGCAGGCGAATCAGAGCGCAGGGCAGGCTGTGGGCGTACTTGAGGATGTCCTGTGCGAGCAGGGCCTTGTCATCCCAGGTTTCACCGCCGCGCAGCACCATCTGGCGGCCAATGATGTAGCTGCTGAAGTTCCGGGCTTGGCAGGCAAAGACCTTTACGTTGTCTGGCAGGCGATAGATAAGCTCAAACTCTCTTGGGGAGTGCTTGTAGTCATAGACCACCTGTGGATACTGCCTGGAGCGCAGTTCCGTGACAGGCCGTTTTTTGCCACGTGGCGCGGGCAGCACGTCTACGCAGAACTCGAACTCCTCGATGACGGATGGTGCGTCGGTGTAGCCGGGGTTTTTCGCGCTCAAGCGCAGCGGTTCTTTCAGCCGGATCACGTCGCCATAACGCAGTTCCGAGAACTTGACTTTGCGCGGTAGCGGCGCGGAGCCGAAGAGTCCGCCTCCAGCGGTTGCGGTGGGACTGAGGGTTAAGGTCAAAGGGAAAACCTCCTGTGCCGGCCTTTTGGCCTGTTGCTGTTTTTCTGGCCCTGCAAGGGCCGGAAGGGTTAAGGCATACTCGGCGGCGGGAGCTCAGGGCCTCGCTCCTTCTTTTTCCCTTGATGTGACAGGCGGGCAGACTGGGACAAAAAAACCCCCTTCAGCCTTGTTTCCCGTGAGGGAGGCTGAAGGGGGGCGAGCAAGTGTTTAGTCCTCTTCATCCCAGCCGCGCACGTCCTGAGGAATCTTGCCTGCGTCGTCGCCGACGAACAGCATCCGCTTCATGGCCCGGGAGTAGGCCACGAACTCAGCGCACGCTTCGGCGTAAAGTTCAGCCGGACTCGCCGCGCGGCTGCTGGGAAATTGCCCGGCTTCCAGGATGTACACTGACTCCGCTTCCAGGCCTTTTGCGCCGTGCGCGGTGGCGAGGAGAACATTTTCTTCGCTGTCGCCCTTAAAGATTTCCGAGAGATCGCTGATCAGCCTTGAGACGGTTTTGGCCCTTGAGGCTTCACAGATGGTCTTGATGACCATGTTCCTGTCGGTAATGGTCATCACCCGCAGGCCTGAATCGGTTCCGGTGCGTTCGGCCTGCCTCTCAGCCTTGTTCAGTAGGAATTCGCTGTAGTTGTCGAGTCGGACCAGGAAGTCCTCGGTGGAGATGCCCGTCCTGTATTTGTCTTTTTGCACCCGCCCGTCTATAAAGCAAGCGGCGTTCATGGTCATGGTTCTCAGCGCCGCGCTCACGTCGCGCCCGCTGACTTTGGCGGGGACTCCGGCACTAATCAGCGTGTAGCACATGGCGACAAGCGGCGCGTTGGTGCGTGCCAGCACCAGGTCGCCGGGGCGGGCCATCTCGATGAACTGCTCTTCGGTAATGGTGTCTACCGTGCCCATCCTGGCGTTCGGGGC
>JAUNHF010000307.1 GCA_030524065.1 Deinococcus sp. | reverse complement strand
GCAGGGGTCGTTGATATAAAAAAGCAGCAGCGGGCCGTCCACCAGCCGGTTGCGGACCAGATAGGTTTCCAGCGCCAGGTTGACGGTCACGTCGTGGTTTTCTGCGTTGCGGATGTAGTGCATCGTTGCTCCTTTATGGCCGCGCCCAGGCTTTGAAGGCCGCCATGTCCAGGCAGTTCACCACGTCAGCCGGGGTCAGGCCGGCCTTGCGCGCCATCATCACGCCGTAGCGAAGGTCGCTCAGGCCTGCCACCGAGTGGGCATCGGTGTTGATAGAAAACTTGACTCGGCCACGCCAGCGCAGGGCGTCCTGCCAGCGCAGGTCCAGCCGCCAGGGGTTGGCGTTGATTTCGGCGGCGGTGCCCGCAGCGGCGCAGGCGTCCAGCACTGCGTCTATATCCAGCGCGTAGCCTTCGCGTCGCAGCAGCAGCCGTCCGGTGGGGTGGCCCAAAATGCTGACCAGCGGGTGCGAGGCGGCCCTGACCAGCCGCGCCGTCTGCTCAGCCTGGCTGAGGCCGAAGCCTGAATGCACGCTTGCCACCACGTAGTCCAGCTCGGCCAGCAGGTCGTCGGGGTAGTCCAGCGAACCGTCGGCCAGAATGTCCACCTCAGCCCCGGCCAGGATGGGCAGGCCCTCCGCTTGCAGGCCGCGAATCTCCGCGATGTACTCGCGTAGGCGCGCTGGCGTCATCCCGCCCGCGTAGGCGGCCGCCTGCGAGTGGTCCCCGGTGCCCAGGTAGGCGTGACCCAGTGCCTGCACCCCGGCCACCATCTCGCGCAGAGTGGCTGTCCCGTCGGACCAGACCGAGTGGGTGTGCAGCAGCCCCTGAATGTCCTGCACCTGAATCAAGGCCGCCGGGTCCGGCAGGTCCAGCCCGGCGTGTTCGGGTTCGTCAAACGGCAAAAAGGCCGCGTCCGCCTCGCCCCGGCGCAGCGTGACCGGCACTCCGCCCAGGCGCCCGCTCAGGGTGTCGGCGCTGCGCTCAGCGGCTTCCCAACCCCCGGCCCCAGCCAGCGCCTCTGCCCAGGCGTCTGGGTCGCCGCCAGCTTGCACCTCGGCCCCGCCCAGGGTGTCGCGCAGGCGGCCCAGCTCGCCGCTGAAGGTGGCCGCCAGCCCTGCCCGCGTCAGGGCCTGCTGCACCGCTTCGCCGGCCCGCAGCGCCTGCGGCAGCAAGAAGCGGTCCTGGGCGTCCAGCACGAACTGCGCCGCCTCGCCCAGCGTCTGTGCACCTTTGGCCCCAAAGCCCTTGATGGCGGCCAGCTCGCCGCTTTGCGCCGCGTCCCGCAGCCGTGTGACCGAGTCGATCCCCGCGTCCCAGAGGGTGCGCACTTTCTTTGGCCCCAGGCCCCGCACCGCAAACAGGCCCTGCACCCCTTCGGGCACCCCTTCGGCGGCCTGGTCCAGCGGAGCAAAGCGGCCCGTGTCCAGATAATCCAGCAGCTCGGCGGCAATGCCCTTGCCGATTTTGGGCACTCCGGCAAAGCGGGTTTCCCGCAGCTCATCCAGGCTGGCCTCATGCCGGTCCAGGCTGCGGGCGGCATTGCGGTAAGCCGCCTGCCGGAAGCCGCCTTCATCACTCCCCAGAACATCCAGCAGGTCGGCCGCCGCGCTCAGGGCACGGACCAGGTCTTTGCGGGTGACTTCAGCCATAACCCCCGCATGATAGAGGCTCTGGCGCGCAAACCTAACGCTCCAGCAGCGCCGCCGCGTGGTGCCGAACCGAGCGCTGATATTTTGGCAAGTGCCCCGCCAGCAGACTGAGGGCGCCGCTTAGGGCCTCACGCTCGCGGCCCAGGTCGGCCAGCGCCAGGGCGCGAAAGACCCGGACGGCCTCCCACCAGTCATCCCGCTGCTCCAGGTCAGCGTCCAGCAGGGTCAGGCCCTCCTTTGGCCGCCCCAGGTTCCGCAGCGTACTTGCCAGCTGAATGGTGGCCTGACGGCGGCGGGGTTCATCCAAGCCTGCTGCCAGGGCCGCGCGGTAAAAGGCTTCGGCGCCGGGTTCATCGCCGGTGCTGCCACGGGCGCCCGCTTGCTCGAAAGCGGCCAGCGCGGGGTGGGGAGCCTGGGCCGCCAGCGCGTCCATCCGGCGGACCAGCTCAGCGGCGGGCAAGTCGTCTGCCAGCGCCCACAGTGCCTCCACTTGCTGTTCCCAGGTAGAGGGGCCTAAAGAAATCTGCATCCTCTTAGCCTGACGGTTGTTGCCTCCGGACAACATCGGCCAGATGGCCTAGCGCTAGCGGCCCCAGATGCGGCCCAGCGCGACCACCACCGCCATCACCGCGTCCAGCAGCAGGTTGGTCTTCCAGAATTTGCCATTGCGCTCACGCTGCTGCTCGTAGCGGTCGCGGGGCAGGGGCGCGGCGCGGCGCTTGGTCCGGTCAGGGCGCTTGCTCATGGACAGAGTGTACGGCGTCCTCGCCCCGCAAACATGG
>JAUNHF010000306.1 GCA_030524065.1 Deinococcus sp. | reverse complement strand
GCTGCTAAGCCGCCGGCTGGACCTGCTGGCGCTGGGCGAAGACACCGCGCTGGCGCTGGGTCACCGGGTCACGCTGGGGCGCTATGGGGCGCTGCTGGTGGCCGTGGGCCTGGCGGCGGCGGCGGTCACGGCCTGCGGGGTGGTGGGCTTTGTGGGACTGGTCGCGCCGCACCTGGCACGCCTGCTGGCCGGCACCCTACATGGCCGCACCCTGCCGGTCAGCGCTTTGCTGGGCGCAGGGCTGGTGCTGGCGGCCGATACGCTGGGGCGTATGCTGATCCCCCCGCTGGAAGTCCCGGCGGGCCTGATCACCACCCTAATCGGGGCGCCTTATTTCTTGTACCTGCTGCGCCGCAGCGCACGCACCTAAAAGCCCAGAGTCCCCCTTAACCCAGACGGCCCGAGCCGAGGAGACGCAGACGCATGACCGAACCGATTCCCCCCCGCCCGCTGGAAGCCAGCCATCTCACGCTGGGCTACGGCGAACAGGCCATTTTGAGCGATCTGAATTTTGCCCTACGCGGCGGCGCCGTCACCTCGCTGGTGGGCGCCAACGGCTGCGGCAAATCCACGCTGCTGCGCGCCCTTTCGCGGTTGCTGGCGCCCAGTGGCGGCGCGGTGATGCTGGACGGTCAGGACCTGCACCGTTTAAACCCACGGGAAGTGGCCCGCCGGCTGGCGATCTTGCCGCAGGGGCCAGTGGCACCCGAGGGGCTGACGGTCGAGCAGCTGGTCTGGTTTGGGCGGCACCCACACCAGGGCCTGCTGGGCGGGCGCAGCGAAGCCGACCGGGCGCAGGTGGCCTGGGCCATGAGCCAGACCGGCATGACCGCGTTTGCGGGCCGGCCCCTGGACGCGCTGAGCGGGGGCCAGCGCCAGCGCGCCTGGATTGCCATGAGCCTGGCCCAGAGCACGCCGGTGCTGCTGCTGGACGAACCCACCACCTACCTGGACCTCAGCCACCAGCTGGAAGTGCTGGAGCTGGTGCAGCGCCTCAACCGCGAGCAGGGCAAGACGGTGGTGATGGTACTGCACGACCTGAACCAGGCGGTGCGCTACTCGGATGAGCTGGTGGCCGTGCAGGGCGGGCGGGTCTACGCTCAGGGTGACCCGGCAAAGCTGATGACGCCGGAGCTGCTGCGCGACGTGTTCGGCCTCAAGGCCCATGTGCTGCGCGACCCCGACACCGGGCGGCCACACATCATCCCCTACGCTGTGGCGCGGGTGGTGGGAGCCAAAGAGGCGCAGCGCCTCTAACCGCCCTTCTTGAGAACCCGGTGGCCCCGTTCAGCCTTTAGACTGAGACATGAACATCAACGCACGGGCCGCGCAAACCTGGGCTGTCCTGGCATGGGCGGCCCGTCACAGGCAGACCATCACCTACCAGCAACTGAGTCAGGCCACAGGCATGTTTACCGGCGGCCTGGGCAGTGTGCTGGCCCCTCTTCAGGCTTATTGCGTGGCCCGGCAGTTGCCGCCGCTCACGGTCCTGGTGGTCCAGAAAAGCACTGGCCTTCCCGGTCACGGGTTCACTGCGGCTCAGGCTGCGCAGGTTGCCAGCGACCAGGCCAAGGTCTTTGACTTTGACTGGCTGGGCCACGGCCATCCCCAGGAGCAGGGCTTCCGGGATATGGCGGCACCTGTATCCGTCCCCGCCCCGGACGGGCCTACCTGACCGTGACCCTCCGCGTCGCCATCATCGGCTGCGGCAACCGTGGCGCAGACGTGTACGCGCAGCATCTATGCGAGCAGGGCGCGCAGATCAGCCACCTGATTGAGCCCCGCGCCGAGCGGCTGGCCGAGGTGGCAGCCCGGCTGGGGGTGCCGCCAGAGCACTGTTTTGCGGACGCAAGCGCTTTTTTCGGTCTGGGCCGCGTGGCCGACGCTGTGGTGATCGCCACGCCGGACGGCACCCATACGGCCCCGTGCCTACAGGCCCTGGCGCTGGGCTACCCGGTGCTGCTGGAAAAACCGGTGGCGCTGGCCGAGACCGAACTGGGCGAGCTGCTGGCCGCCGAAGCCGCCTCGGCCGGGCGCGTCAGCGTGTGTCATGTGCTGCGGGCCACCCCCTTTTTCCGCGGGGTGACGGCGGTGATCCGCTCGGGACAGCTGGGGCAGTTGATCGGCATTCAGCTGAATGAAAACGTGGCCCACTGGCACTACGCACACTCCTACGTGCGGGGCAATTGGCGCGCTTCGCCCCCGGCGGCGCCGTTTATCCTCGCCAAGAGCAGCCATGACCTTGACCTGCTGCGCTGGTGGGCGGACGCCGCGCCCGTGCGGGTCAGTTCGGCCGGTGGGCTGCACCATTTCCGGCCCGAATGCGCCCCGCCCGGTGCGGCCCGCCGCTGCCTGGACTGCCCGGTGATGGGCTGCCCATCCGACGCCCGCGTCATTTACGGCCGCCGTGACCCCCAGCGCTGGCCGGTCACGG
>JAUNHF010000305.1 GCA_030524065.1 Deinococcus sp. | reverse complement strand
GGCTCGGGAAGCGAGTAGAACTCGTACAGCGCCCCCTTCACGGCCAACAGACTGTGGGTAACGAGTTGCCCCATACGGCAAGCCCGTGGTGCGAAGCTGCGGAAAAGATTTCTGATGCGGCGGTGATCCTCGGGGGTCGCCGACTCCGTGAAAGCGTCCACGTACAGATTGACGATATCGTTGCCGGAGACCGGCTGATAAAGTCGCACGAGTTCGAAAAAGGCCGCCTCGATGGCTTCACGGTCGCCTGATGAGCCTGGTTGAAGTGGCTCAGGGCCCGGCTCAAGCTTGTTCTGCTCCTCTATCACCATTTTGGGTCTGGCCTGCAACACGGTGGTCTCCGGAGCTTTGATTTTCAAGATGTCACCCGTGAACCAGTCGTGAGCGTGCGGTTCGCCGACATACAGCCGTGCCGGATGACGCTCCTCGGCAGTGTGCGTGAATCGGAACCGCTCGGGTCGGCGTTTGGCGAGTTGGACGATCCTCGGATCACCGGGACCGCGCAGGAACCAGACGAATTCGCCTTCGCTGATCCAGCGGTCGAGCAGTGACCAGAATCCTTCACGCTGCTCCGCCTGAACGACGCTCGCGACCAGGGTCCTCTGCTGGGCCGGCCGGTAGAGCCACTCCAACTCATCGGTGAAGACCGCGCGCCAGTGTCCCCGGTACGGTTCGAGGGTGAGTTTCTGGCCAGCTTTCACCTCCCAGAGCTCGAACAGGTCGAGCAATCCAGGACCATGCAGCTCCGCACCGTTGGCTTCCACTTCGAAGAACATTGAACCGTCCGGAGCGAACATCTTTATTCTTCTGGCATGACCCTGAGCAGGAAGCCTGCCTTTGGCGATCTGGCCGGCACTGAGGGTCCACCGGACCGTCGGCGGTACGGATGTGGGGACATCGTGAAGTTTGGTGTCGTTCCTGACATAACACCCGCCCACGGTCCGGCGGTACCCGCTGTCGAGCAGTCGGGGTTCGAATATTTTGATACTGCGTTCCAGATCAAGGAATTCATGCGGTGGGAAGAGGCTCTGCGGATCGATGATCCGGCCATGTAGTCCCGGCAGGGTTCCCCCCTCCCACGTCACGTCCAGGTCCAGATGACCGTGGTTGGTCTCGATTCTGACACTTCCCGAATAAATGCCCGGCTGCGGATCGGTCAGCCGTAGCGTGAGCTTGCGGCCACGGACGGCGGTAGCGATGCCGTCGGCGGCGATCACTTGCTTGATGCGGAGGTCACGCGCGACCGCGTGACCTTCGTTGACCACTTCCACTGTCTGCGGCATGGTGGTCAGGGTCAGCTGCGAGGGCCTTGCCGCTAGCAGATACGAGTGCCGAGTAGGCTGGTTCTGTTCGGTATAGTCCCTGAGCTTCCGCGGCGAAAGCGGGCGGGGCAGGGCCGGGATGCGGGCCAGGTTGAGGCAGACGACGTCCCGGCCCTGCATGGAAAGGCTATCGGTCACCTTGACGGCGTGGTCAATCCAACTGCGCTGGACCTCGGTGGCTGGGAACCGGCTTTCAAGGTAGGGTAGCAACTCGTCGACTCTCCCCAGACACGAATCGTGCGCGCTGATATGAGGCCGAAGGGCCGCCCTGCACAGCAGAAAGTGCTCAATTTCGCCCCCTACGATTCGCGGATCCATTTGGCAGCTTCCTCCTTTCCTCGTTCGGTAATGGAGATGGCGGGAAGCGCTTTACCGTTGGCGTAGACGCGCTGATGCTCGAGCAGTTGTCCGCGCCTGATCAGATCCTCCATGGCTTTCCCAATTTGTTGTTGGTTCAAAAACCTCAGTTTCCCGAAATTCGGTGCTGCCTTCTCCACGGCCTGGAAGGCCCGGAAACCGGTCTCGTTGGCCGTGCCGTCCGCTCCGCGCAGGACCCGGATGGCACTCCCTGGACCCGGCGTGAACTCGTGCTTGGCATAGTACCGAAACAGCCGCAACAGCTCACGGTGAGGATTCCAGAGCTCCGTGAGGTCAACCTGCGTGCCTTCCCAGGGGGCTGGGGTTAGTCCAGTTTTGAGTCGGTGCAGTTAAGCCTCACCATAGGAGGCAAGACCATGACGACCAGAAAGACCTACACCGCCGAATTCAAGCGTCAGGCCATCGAACTCGCTGCACGCGAGGATGTCGGCCCAATCCGGGCTGCACGTGACCTCGGAATCAGCACCTCTGTACTCTATCGCTGGAGACTCCAGGCTCAGAAGGCTGGGACAGCCGCATTTCCAGGTCAGGGTCGGGTGACCCTGACCCCACAGGAGCAGGAAATTCAGAGGCTGCGGAAAGAGAACGAGATTCTGCGTCAGGAGCGTGAAATCTTAAAAAAAGCAGCTGCCTTCTTTGCCAAAGAAAATCTCTGAGGTTTGCGTTCATCGCTGCACATCAGGGTGAGTTTCGCCTCGACATCATGTGCAGAGTGCTACAGGTAACCCCTAGTGGGT
>JAUNHF010000304.1 GCA_030524065.1 Deinococcus sp. | reverse complement strand
CACCACCATGTCGGAGGCTTCCACTAGGGCTTCGGCGGTGGGCGAAACGTGAATGTCTACACCCGGCAGCTTGGCGCGGAGTTCTTCGGCCAGCGCCTGCGCCTTGGCGGGGGTGCGGTTGTACAGGCGCAGTTCGCTCAGGGGCCGCACCTCCTGCACCGCCTGAATCTGCTCCAGCGCCATGCCGCCCGTGCCGATGATGCCCAGGCGCGACGCTTGCGGGCGGGCCAGGTGCTGCGCGGCGATGCCTGTCAGGGCGCCGGTGCGTAGGCGGGTCAGGTACGACGCGCCGAGCAGGGCGACATGCTGGCCGGTGTCGGCCTCGGTGAGCAGGGTCACGCCCTGAATGGTGGGCAAGTTCTGCGCTGGGTTCTGCGGAAACACGGTCACGACTTTGCTGCCCACCGCGCCCAGTCCGCCGACCGCGCTGGGCATATACAGCGCTGAGGCTTCCCGCTCCGGCACGTCCAGCACCAGCCGGGGAGGATTTTGCACCTGCCTGGCGTGCTCGGCCCGCAGCGCGGGCGTCAGGTCACGGATGGCTTCCTGCATCCCGTAAAAGGACTGGATCTGGTCTTCACTGAGGATCAGCATGATTTAAGCCTACCTGCCTGTACTCCACCATGCCTCCTGTGCCAACCTCCTGCGTGGGCGTGCATCACCGGATGGTCTAGTCTGCAAGGATGGAACTTCTTGATGGGCTGATGGCCCGCCGCACCACCAACGGCCCTTTTCGGCCGGACCCTGTGTCCAGAGAACATCAGCGCATCCTGATGCGGGTGGCGCAGGCCGCGCCGAGCCATTTCAACTCGCAGCCCTGGCGCTTTGTGCTGATCGAAGACCCGCAGACCATCGCCCGCATTGCAGAAATTGCCGGGCAGAGCATGACCGAGCTGATTGACGCTGGGGTCTTTTTTGAGCGCTACCGCCGGTACTTCCGCTTTTCGCAGGCCGAGATGGAAGAGCGGCGCGACGGCATTCACATTGACCACCTGCCCGCTCCGCTGCGGCCGTTTACCCGGCAGATTTTCAGCGATTCGGGCCTGAGCATGATGCGCCGGCTGGGCGTGCCGAAAAAACTAGGCGAGGACAACCGCCGGCTGGTGGCCGGCAGCCCGCTCTTGATGGCAGCGCTGCTGGACAAAGAGGAGTACCGCCCCGGCGAGCTGAGCGGCTTTTACTCGGTGTTTGGCATGGGCGCGGCGGTGGAGAACATCTGGAACGCGGTGGGCGAGCTGGGCATGGGCATTCAGTTCGTCTCCACACCGATGGAAATCCCCCGGCACTGGCAGACCATCCGCGAGCTGCTCAGCGTGCCGCCCGAGCTGGAGCTGATGGCGGTCTACCGCCTGGGCTACCTGCCACCTGACCAGGGGCGACCCAGCATCGACTGGAGCAGCCGCCACCGCAAACGCCTGTCGCAGTACGTGTACCGCGAGCGGGTGGGTCAGCCCGAGCAGGACAGCTGAAGCTGGCGGGTGCTGAACAGTGGGTGAAGGCTGCGCGGTGGGCACACGCGCCGGGCAACCCGGTCAGGAAACAAGGGGGGGCTGCCACTATTGGGCAGAGGCGCACCTTTCACAATGGGGCCGACCGGGTGTGGCCCGCCTCTGGCGTGGCCGGCTGCGCCCCCAGGGAGCCTTATGAACCAATCACAACAACAGCCCCCCCAGGCTGCGGGGGAGACCGGCGCCGTGTCTGCGCCCACCGCAGGCATGACGGACGCATCTGCCGAACTGCCCAGCGCGTCCGCTCTACCGAGTGCCGCCGCCGCCGGAACATTCATGCTGGGCGGCGAGCTGCCGGTGGCCCGGCTGGGCTTCGGTGCCCTGCATACCGTGGGGCGTGGCTGCTGGGGCGACCCGGCAGACGGACCGCTGATCCGCGAACTTTTGGCACTGGTGCCGCAGCTGGGCATCAACCTGATCGACACCGCCGACGCTTACGGCCCGCACCTCAGCGAGGAACTGATTCGCCAGGCGCTGCACCCCTACGACACGGTGATCGTGGCGACCAAAGGCGGTCAGGTGCGCCCCGGCCCCGGTGAGTGGCGGCCGCTGGGCCGGCCCGAATATCTCAAGCAGGCCGCGCTGCTCTCGCGCCGCCGCCTGGGTGTAGAGAGCATTGATCTGTGGCAGCTGCACCGCATTGACCGCCGGGTGCCGCGTGACGAACAGTTCTGCGCCATCCGCGAACTGCGTGAGGAAGGCGTGATCCGCCATGTGGGCCTCAGCGAGTGTCAGGTGGAGGACATTGAAGTGGCGCAGCGCTATTTCCCGGTGGCGACCGTGCAGAACATGTACAACCTGGTGTACCGCCGCAGCGAGAACGTGCTGAACTACTGCGCCGAGCGCGGCATCGGCTTTATGCCCTGGAACCCGCTGGGCGCGGGCCAGCTGGCGGCCAGCGGCGGCGTGCTGGACACCGTGGCCGCCGAGCTGGGA
>JAUNHF010000303.1 GCA_030524065.1 Deinococcus sp. | reverse complement strand
TACGAAGGCATTCCGGTGGGGCATGTGGAAGCGGGGCTGCGCTCGGGCGACCTCAGCGCGCCTTTTCCCGAAGAAGCCAACCGCCGCCTGACTGGGGTACTCTCGGCGCTGGACTTTGCCCCGACGGCGGCCAGCCGCGCCAACCTGCTGCGCGAGGGCAAGGCCCCCGGCGGCATTTTCGTGACCGGGCAAACGGCGGTGGACGCGGTACGTGAGGTGGCAGGCCGGCTGCCGCTGCGCTCCGAGTGGCAGACTCTGCGGGACGCGGGGCAGCGGCTGGTCACTGTGACCATGCATCGCCGCGAGAACCTGCCGCACATGCGCGAGATGGCGCAGGCGTTGGCGGCCCTGGCCGGCGAGTTTCCGGGTCACACCTTTATCTACCCGGTACACCTGAACCCGGTGGTGCAAGAAGCCGTGCGCCCGGTACTGGAGGGCCTGCCCAATTTCATCCTGACGGCGCCGCTGGACTACGCCGAGATGGCCCCCCTGATGGCCGCCAGCGACCTGCTGCTGACCGATTCGGGCGGATTGCAGGAAGAGGGCGCAGCGTTGGGCGTGCCGGTGGCCGTGCTGCGCGACGTGACCGAGCGCCCCGAAGGTTTGGACGCTGGCGTGCTGCGGCTGGCCGGAACCGACCCCGCCCGAATTTTGACCCTGGGCCGCGAACTGCTGGGCGGTGGCCCGGCGCTGGAAGCCATGCGCCGGGCCGTCAACCCCTACGGCGACGGGCAGGCCGCGGGCCGCATCGCGCAGGCGGTGGCGTGGCACTTTGGCCTGGATGAGCGGCCCGGCGACTGGCAGCCCTGATGACCCCACCTCCGCTGGCCGTGGTGGTCAATCCACGTGCGGGCAATGGCCGCGCCGAGTGTGAGTGGCCCCGGCTGCGCGGCGAGTTGCACGCCTGGGGCGTCCACTACCGCACCGTGGAAAGTGGTTCTCCGGCCGAGGCCCTGGCCGCCGTCCGCGCCCTGCCCCCCGGCTGGGCAGTGGCGACGGTAGGCGGCGACGGCACGGTGGCTTCAGTGCTGCCCGCAGTCATCGAACAGCGGCGGCCTCTGCTGGTGCTGCCATTTGGGACGGGCAATGACTTTGCGTCCACCCTGGGCCTGCGGGCCGGTCAATTTCGTGAAGCGCTGGCCGGGCTGGGCGGCCCTCCCCAACCGGTGGATGCGCTGCGCGTCAGCTATGGCGGCGGGCCACAGCCAGCGGGGCAAGCCTATTCGCTCAATGGCGCAGGCATGGGCTTTGATGCCCAGCTCACCGCCAACTTGCCGCTGGCCCCGGCCTGGACGCAGGGGGCGGCGCGCTACCTCTGGGCTGCGCTGCGGACGCTGCGGGCCATGCAGCCGCAGCCCTGCCGCGTCTGGCTGGACGGCGAAGAACTGTATGGCGGCCCCATCATGCTCTGCTCGGTGATGAACGCCCGCACCCTGGGCGGCGGCTTTCGGTTCAACCCAGATGCCAACCTCACCGACGGCCGCCTGAACGTGGTCGTGGCCGGGGACGTGAGCCGCCGCCAGGTTCCGCCTCTGATGGCTCAGGTCCGAGTGGGGAAGCATACCGGGCACCCCGCTGTGCGCTACGCCGCCGGGCAGGTGGCTGAGCTGCGCTGGGAGCGGCCCATGCAGCTGCATGTGGACGGCGACCTCAGGGGCGAGCACATGTGGCTGCGGGCGGAAGTGTTGCCGGGGGCGGTCGCACTGCTAGGCTATGTAAGCCTGTCCTAGACCCTGGCGAGCAGCTTCTGTGCAGCTCCAGGCGCTATGGCCTCAAGCGGCTGCGTCGCTGCCATCACTCCCTCTTGACCCTTCCGTAACGTCACCGTCTAGGGTGGGTGTAGGAGGACAAAATGACGTTTCAGATTGGCGAGGTCGCTCGGCAAACGGGCCTGACCATTCGCACCTTGCGGCACTACGACGCTCTGGGACTCCTGTGCCCCAGTGCAAGGAGCCCAGCAGGCTACCGGCTGTATTCGGCGGCTGATCTTGAGCGCCTGCTCCAGATTCAGGGGCTGAAGACTCTGGGGCTCACCTTGCCGGAGATTGCCCAGGCTTTAGATGATCCAGCGTACGACGCCCGGCAGGTGTTGCAGCGTCATATCGCTGCTCTGGAGGATCGGATGGCCCGTGAGCAGCAATTGGTGACCCAGTTGCGTGCCCTACAAGGGGCGGCTCAGGTGGGATGGGCGGAAGTGGCACGGGCCATCGCGCTCACCGGGCGCGTCCAGCGTCAGGTTGGCCGAGTGATGCAGGCGGCCCAGGAGATGGCGGGCCAGATTGACCTTAGCGGTGAACAACTTCAGCATCTCCAGCTTGCTCCGCTTGATGGCTGGGAGGCATTGCTGAGCGATGTTTTTATGGCTATGGAGGAGGGAGTCACTCCGGATACGCCGCAGGCCCACGCTCTGGCTGCTCGCTGGCAATCCCTCGTTGCGCAGAGTACT
>JAUNHF010000302.1 GCA_030524065.1 Deinococcus sp. | reverse complement strand
TGGCGCTGGAAACCTATCTGGTTCGCAACCGGCTGGTGGACGGCCCGCTGCTGCTTTTTTATATCAACGACCCCTGCGTGATCGTGGGGCGCAACCAGAACACCACCCAAGAAATTGACCGCGAGTATGTGGAGCGCCGCAGCGTGCAGGTGGTGCGCCGACTGTCGGGCGGGGGTGCGGTGTACCAGGACCGGGGCAACCTCTGCTACTGCTTTATCAAGGATGACGACGGTTCCTTCCGCGACTTTGGCAGCTTTACCGGGCCGGTGGTCGAGGCGCTGCGGCGCATGGGCGCGGGCGAGGCGGCCCTGCGCGGGCGCAACGATCTGGTGATTGGCGACCAGAAGATTTCTGGCAACGCCATGTACGTGGCGGGAGGCCGCATGACTGCACACGGCACGCTGCTGTACGACGTAAACCTGGACCACGTGGCCGCCGCGCTCAGGCCGCCCAAGGAAAAAATCGAGTCCAAGGGCATCAAGTCGGTGCGTGCCCGCGTGACCAACATTCGCCCGCATCTGGCCCCGGCATTTCAGGGCCTGAGTACCGGCGAGTTCCGCGACGAGATTCTGCGGCAGCTGGCCGAGCAGCTCGCGCAGCAAGGCGGCGAACAGGTCACCGAGTATCACCTGACCGAACGCGACTGGCAGGAGATAGAGAAGATCCGCCAGGAGTATTTCCTGAACTGGGACTGGAACTTTGGCCGCTCGCCTGACTTCAGCCTAGAGCGCCGCTGCAAGTTCCCCAGCGGCCTGATTGATGTGCGGCTGAATGTGGAAAAAAAGCACATCGCCGCCATTCGCATCTACGGCGACTTTTTTGCACTGGATGATGTCTCCGAGCTGGAGCGGGCGCTGACCGGCGTGCCGTACCGCCCGGAGGACATCGCAGCGGCCCTGGAACCGTTTGACCTCAGCCGCTACTTCGGGGCGGTGGAGCGCGATGAGTTCGTGCGGCTGGTGCTCTGAACTCGGCGCTTTGGGAGCGCGGGCGTAGTTAGGGGCAGCAGGCTGGATTCCCTGGCCTGCCGCCCCTGAGTGCTGCTTTTACGGGGCCAGCAGCGCCTCGACAAACTCGGCGGCGCTAAAGGGTTGCAGGTCGTCGGCCTGCTCACCTACGCCGATAAACTTGATCGGCACCCCCAGCTCGCGCACGATCGGAATCAGGATGCCGCCCTTGGCGGTGCCGTCCAGCTTGGTCACCACCACGCCGGTCAGCGGAATGGCTTCGTTGAACTTCTTGGCCTGCTGCAAGCCGTTCTGGCCGGTGACGGCGTCCAGCACCATCCAGACCTCAGCTGGTTCGCCCGCGTCGGCCTTGCCGATGACGCGGTGAACCTTTCCCAGTTCCTGCATCAGGTTGGTCTGGTTGTGCAGCCGCCCGGCGGTGTCCACCAGCAACAGGTCAGTGCTGCGGGCCTTACGTGAGCTGGCGCCATCAAAGGCCACGGCGGCTGGGTCGCCCCCTTCGCGGCCCTGGATGACCGGCACGCCCAGGCGGTCGCCCCACACTTCCAGCTGCGCTCCGGCGGCGGCGCGGAAGGTGTCGCCCGCCGCGAACATCACGCTCTTGCCGTACTCCATGTAATGCTGGCCGAGCTTGGCGATGGTGGTGGTTTTGCCCACCCCGTTTACGCCGATCACCATGATCACGTGCCCGGCAGGCTCTACCGGCGCAGGCGGGGTAACAGGCTGAAACCAGGGAGACAGGCCGCTGCCGCTCTCCTCGACCTCTTTCCTGGGCGGTTCCAGCTGCTCGATTAGGGCGTCGGAGAGGGCGGCCAGCAGGTCGGGACGGCGGCTGGCCTGCACGCTTTTCAGGATGTCGGCGGTGGCCGGTCCACCTACATCGGCGGCCAGCAGGGCCATTTCCAGGTCTTCAAGGGCGTCAGCGTCGCGGGCGGAAGAGAAACTGCGGCCCAGAAAGCCAGCATTCTGATTCAGTTGGGCGCGGGTTTTCTGTAGGCCCCCGCGCAGTCGGTCTGCCCATGTCATGCCTTTCACCATAGCGTCTGCCCGCCGGGGGCAATTCAGGTCAAAATGGCAGTTCTGCGTGGCCTGAGCCGGTCGCCAAAGCCGGTGCAGGGCCATTTCGGGCCGCTCAGTGCAGCTGCCGCTCCGGCATCCGGGCCGCTTCCCGGCGCAGGCGGATCAGCCGCAGTTTCAGTGCTGGCAACCCGCGGCGGGTCAGTGGCCCACGGTGCAGCATTCTCTCGCCGGTGGGCAGCGGCAGGGTCAGCACTGGCACGTGGTGGCCGTAAAGGGCGATCAGCCCGTCATTGCCGGCAATATCTACCCTCTGAAAAGGCACCTCCCATTCGCGCAGCAGCGCTTCGGCCTGCTGGCAGAGTGTGCAGCTGGCGCGGGTGTAGAACAGCGGGGTGAGCAGGGCAGCGGTGGGAGCGGTCATCCCTGGGGTGTAGCACGCGGCAGGCTGCCAGTGCCAGCAGGCGCCCGGGAGGGTTTT
>JAUNHF010000301.1 GCA_030524065.1 Deinococcus sp. | reverse complement strand
CACGTCGGCCCGCACGTAGGCCTCAGCCTGCCCGGCCAGCACCAGTTCTTCTAGCCGGCCCGCTTCGGTGCGGCCGGTCAGCGCCAGGTAGGCGGCCTCCAGCAGGTTGGTCTTGCCGGCGCCGTTCTCCCCCCAGACGCCCGTGACCCCTGCCGGGAATTCCAGCGTGTCGGGGGCCAGGTTGCGGTAGTTCAGGGTAGAGAGCTTGCTCAGACGCACGCGCGCCATTATAGGCGGGCCGCTCCCGTGCCCAGAGGTGAGTGTCCAGATGGTGGAGCGGCCCAGGGCAGGGGAAGCCGGCGCAGCACCCTCTAACGCAGCGCGTCCCCTCCCCGGCGCACATCACGGGTCAGGCGTTCCAGATGAAAGGCGTCGCCGCCCGAGGCCAGCACCACCGTTTCCCCCCGCTCGTCCTGCGCCGTGACCATCCAGGCCAGCTCGCGGTCGCCCGCCCGGCGGACATGGCGGCGCTGCCCCTGTGTATCGTCGTCCAGTGCCAACACAACGCTGTGCACCTCCAGCCGCAGCAGCTCACCGCGCAGCCAGCTCAGCGCCTGCGGATGCCCGGCAACAAAGCCCTGCTCCAGGTAGGGCTTAGGCTGGTTGTAGCGAACCGGCTGGCCGCTGCGGCGGGTCAGGTCGCCGCCCTGGGCACGCAGCAGGGCGTGACCGGCGGCAATGTCCCACTCGGCGCGGGGCGACATGGTAAAGGTCGCGTCTGCCTCGCCCGCTGCGATGCGGGCCAGCTTCAGTGCGGTGGACCCACTGGGCCGCATACCCGCCAGTGGCACGTTCCCCAGTTCGCGCTCCGCCTCGGTCTCCGAAGTGGCGATGATATAAGGGGTGGCGGCGCGGTGCAGGACCGGCCGCCCGTCCTTGTGGACCCCGAGCCCCAGCGCCCCCGAAAACAGCTCATCCGTTTCCGGCGCGTAGATGACACCCAGCAGCGGCTTGCCGTCTTCCACCAGCCCGATGGACACGCAGTAGTCGGGGCGGCCCGTAGCGTACTCTTTGGTGCCGTCAATCGGGTCAATCAGCCATACGCGCTGCCGGCCCAGCCGCTCGGTGCTGTCGGCTTCTTCTTCCGAAAGCAGGCCATCTGCGGGAAAAGCGGCGGAGAGCCCGCGCATCAGCAGCGCGGAGGCGGCGCGGTCCGCTTCGGTCACCGGGTCGTCGGCGCCGGTCTTGTGCTGCACGGTGAACCCTTCGCGGCGGTAGTGCCGGGCCACGTCGCCGGCCTGCCGCGCCAGGTCCTCGGCCACGCTCAGTTCGTGGTGCAGCGGGGCGGCGTTCAACGGCTCCAAGCTCATCGCGGCCACCGCAGGGGCGAAACGGCAAAACGCTGCCGGCCTCTGGGCGTGGCAGCGTGGCAAAACGGCAAAAGCAAGGTCATGCCTTGATGTTACTCGGCTGGTCCGCCGCAAAATCCCAGATGTCCAGATCATCCACGGCGCTACCGAGGTTGTTCAGGGCCGCCAGATCCTCGGCGCGGGCCTGGCCCTTGAAATGCACGCCCTGGCCGTGGTCCGCTGTCAGGTCGGCCATCACGCCGGGGGCGACGCCCGCCAGCAGCTGCGCGGTCTGCTGCGGGGTCGCCTTGAACAGCATCTCTTCCAGGACATCGTCGGGAATGTCGCGTGAGACGCTGGCCCGCGCCGTGCGCAGCAGATCGGCGTCCACTTGAGGGCGCACGGCCGTTTCCTCCAGCTCGTCCCAGCTGACGCCCGGCGCGGCGCCAAACACCTCCTGCGAGGGCGCCTGCACTGGAGGGACCGGCGCCTGAAGGGGGACGGCCCCAGCAAAGGAAGTGGCCTCGGAGCCGGCGGCCGCGCGGTCACGCATCACGCGGCGCACACGTAGGGCGGCGATAACGGCAATCACCAGCAGAAGGGCAACAAATACGTAAGTCATGGGAGGTCCTTCGGAAGACAATAAAGCGGGAAGCGGAAGGGGGAGGCAAAAGGGCCGCCACGGGCGCGGAAAAAAATGTTAAAGCTCTGCCCATGCTAGGCGGCGGCGCCTTGCACTTCTCTTGCGCCGCTCTTTTCCTGACAACCATGAAGGCACCCTGCGGCCATCAGCGCCCTGCCCCGCCGCCCGCGCCCGCACTTGCTTCCCGTACTCCGCGCTCAGGGCTGCAAGCGGGTCCGGTCACGCGGAAACGCCCGTGCCATACGCACGTTGCTGAGGCCCAGCAGCAGCGCGGTCAGGCGCTCCGCGCCGATGGCAAAGCCTCCGTGGGGCGGCATTCCGTAGCGGAACACCTCGGCGTAGCTGCTCAGCGACTGCGGGTTCAGGCCAAAGGCTTCGATGCTGCGGCGCAGCATTTCCGGGTCGTGGATGCGCTGCCCGCCCGAGGTGATTTCCAGCCCGCGCAGCAGCAGGTCAAAGCCGCGCGTGACCGGCACGCCGTCCACCTCGCCCGCCGGGTGGGTGTAAAAGGGGCGGGCCGCCTGCGGAAACTGGGTCACGAATACAAAGTCGCTGC
>JAUNHF010000300.1 GCA_030524065.1 Deinococcus sp. | reverse complement strand
GCCAGCGGATTTTGATGGCGGATATAGACGAAGCGCGTGACCGGGTACTGATGGGCCCGGAGCGGCGCAGCTTGGTGATTCAGGAGGCGGACCGGCGGATCACCGCCTACCACGAGGTGGGGCACGCGTTGGCGGCCCAGCGCCTCCCCCACGCCCACCGGGTGGCCAAGTTGACTGTCGTGCCCCGTGGCCGGGCCGCCGGCTACATGCTGCCCGACACCAAAGACACCCTGCACATGACCCGCGCCGCCCTTAAGGACATGTTGACTGTCGCTCTGGCTGGCCGCGCCGCCGAAGAGGTGGTCTTTGGTGAGGTGACGGCCGGCGCCCAGAACGATTTTCAGCAGGCCACCGGCTTGGCCCGCCGGATGGTGACCGAGTGGGGCATGGGCGAACAGACTGGCAAGGTCGCCTGGGCCGGCGAGGCCGCTGGGTATCTGGGAGGCGGTTCACAGCTGCTGCCGATGAGTCAGGCCACCGCCCGCAGCATTGACGGGGAGGTGCAGGCCCTGGTCACCCAGGCCCACGCGCAGGCCACCGCACTGGTCCGCGAGTGCCTGCCGCAGATGCACCAGATTGCCGAAGTCCTGCTGCGGCGCGAAACCCTGAGCGGTGAGGAGTTTTCGGTGCTGCTGGCCGGGGGGCAGCTGGACCCCGCGCCCTCCACACTCAATGCCCCGCAGCCGGAACCTGAGACTGGCTGAGCACGTGGACGTAACGCACACCTAGGCCTCGCCCGCATCACGTCCCGGTCAGCTTTAGCCCTGCTGGGCCGCCGCCCGCAAGCGCCCGATCAGGTCCGACTCGTGGGCGCGGGCAGCCCGCAGCAGGGAGTTCTTGACCGCCTTCTCGTCCGACGACCCGTGACCGATAAAGGTCAGGCCGCCAACCCCCAGCAGCAGGCTGGCGCCGTAGGTGCTGGGATTCAGCCGCTCGGCCAGGCCTTTGAGCGCACCGCGCACCAGCAGGCCGCCGGCCTTGGCCTTCAGGCTGCTGCCCAGCGCTTCCTTGACCCAGCCCAGCAGCACCTTCGCCTCGCCCTCGGCCAGCTTGAGGACCACGTTGCCGGTAAAACCGTCGGTCACCACGATGTCAGTGGTCCCCTGGAAGATGTCGCGGCCTTCTACATTGCCGTAAAAATTCAGGCCTTGCCCCTGGAGGCCGCGCAGCAGGGCGTGGGCTTCCAGCACCAGCTGACTGCCCTTGTGGTCCTCTTCTCCGATGCTCAGCAGACCCACCGTGGGGTCGCGGCGGTCCTCGACCACTTGCAGGTACACGCTCGCCAGCAGCGCCCACTGGGCCAGGTATCCGGGTTTCACATCGGCATTGGCACCCACATCCAGCAGGGTCACGAACCCGTTCTTGGCCGGCAGATGGGTCAGCATGGCCGGGCGCTCAACCCCGCCTAGGCGTCCCAGCGTCAGCAGGGCCGAGGCCATCGCGGCGCCGCTGTGTCCCATGGTCACGGCCGCAGCGGCCCGGCCCTCTTTGACCAGGCGGGTGCAGACATTGATGCTGGCCTCGCGCCGTGAACGCACGTCCCGCGCATGTTCATCCATCCCGATCACATCGGGCGTGTCTATGACCCGCAGCGGCAGGCTGGAGCTGCCCGGGTGCTTGGCCAGCTCCGCATGAACCTGCGGCTCACGCCCGACCAGCACCACGGGCACCCCGGCGCGGGCGGCCGCCACGGCTCCGGCCACGTTGGGTTCTACACCGTAGTCACCGCCCATGGCGTCCAGCGCAATCGGCAGCGGATAGGGAGCGGAGTGCTCAGCGGTCATGGTTCACCGCCGCGCCTGCGTACGACAGCCGCTCCAGGGAACCGCTGGCCGGAGCCTGCGCCTGCCCCCAGCTGCGCCGGTCCTCACCTTCACCGCGCTCCGTTTCCAGGCGGCCATCGCTGGGCAAGCGGTAGCCAGGCCGCTCTATGTCGCGGCGCAGCTCGCGCAAGTCCAGATACTGGTCGGCCGCGTTGCGCAGCTCATAGCTGGTCATCTCGGGAATGCTGACCACCACGGTGCGCTTCCCACGGGCACGCAGCGCTTCCAGCGGCCGCTCAAAGCTGCCGTCTCCGCTGATCAGCACAGCTGTACCGTAGTGATCCAGTCCAGTCAGCAGGTCGGTCACCAGTTCTACATCCAGGCTGGTGCGGCGGTAGGAAGCGCCGCTTTCGTCGGCCACTTCGCGCAGTGGCTGGGTCCGGACGGTATAGCCCATGTAGGTCAGCGCGTCAGCAAAGCGTTTTTGTTTGTCGTCGGTTTGCGCCGGCAGGGCCGTGTAATAAAAAGCATTGTGCAGGCTGCCGTAGTCGCGGAAATACTCCAGCACCTTGCGGTGGTCAACATTCCACCCCAGGCGCTTGGCCGCCGAATAGATACTGGCTCCATCTACAAATAGAGCAATTCGCTGTGAATTCATCGTTTAACCTCTCGGCCCCATTGTACCGGGCACCCAGCCGGCCAGGCCCATGAGGCGGCCGAGTAACTGCC
>JAUNHF010000299.1 GCA_030524065.1 Deinococcus sp. | reverse complement strand
TCCAGCCAACTACCCACCCCTCCGTCGTTGGCAGATAGGTGATGTCCGTTACCCACTTCTGATTCGGGCCATCTGCAAGAAAGTCGCGGTTCAGCACGTTTGTTGCAACTGGGCGAGATGAGTTCGCCTTCATCGCGACGTACGGGTTTCAGGTTCGAAGACTACAGATGACCTTCCACGTGAAGCAAAAAACGCCCCAGCAGCAGCTGAGGCGTAAGCAAGACAGAAATTACTGACAGGGTGTGAGGGCCGAGGAGCTATTCCGGGGGTTGACCCTGCCGCCCATGAAATCGCTGGTCGCATCTGTGTCTACACACACGTTGACCCGACTGAAGCTGACCGCGTTCGAGGAGGTGGTGAACTTGATGTAGTCACGCACGCTGGCATCGGTGGCGCCCGTGATCTTGGCAGTGCCTTCAACCAGGGCCACCTGGCCCGCCGAACCGCTCATGAGGATGGTGCCGCTGGCATCCGGCGTGGGCAGGGGGATGGTGCCGCCCGCGCCCTTGGCCTGCTGCACGAGGTAATACTGGCCGGGAGCAAGGCTCACGCTCGTCAGCGGGGTCACGGCCCAGCTGGTGCCAGTCTCACTGGCGTACTGCACCGAGTACCCGCCCAGATTGATGCTGGCGTTCGTCGGGTTGAAGATCTCGATGAAATCGTGGGTGTAGGTCGTGCCGCTGTTGCCGCCGCCGCCGTAGACTTCGCTCAGCACCAGATGATTCACGGCGGGGGTCGGGAAGACGCCGAACACCACGTTAAAACTGTAGGTGGGGTTACTCAGCGGAATGTTGAAGCCAAAAGTCACGGTCTGACTCCCACCCTGGGGCAGCGTGGGCGCTTGCCAGGCCTGAGGGCTGACGCTGGTGACGCTCATGCCCGCAGGGACATTGAACAGGCTGGGCGAAACGTTGGTGGTAATGAGTGGCGTTGCGGCATCGGCTTGCTCGACGCTTACGCCGGTGGGGTCTGCCAGGTTGCCTGCGCTGTCTGCCGCCTGACGGTAGAAGGTGCCGTTTTGGGTGTACCCACTGATCGCCACGGGCACGTACAGCGGCTGGTTGATATCCCGCTGGCTGCCATTGGTCACATTGATCGCAACCGCGTAGTGCTTGCTGGTCGCGTCCTGGCTGGTCGCGGCAGCCGAGGCGCTCAGGGTCAGTCCAGCGACTTCCTGGGAAGACAGCGCGGAACCGCCGGGGCGGCTGATGCTGGTGACGACTTGACCGTTGACGCTGCGAACGTGCAGTTCGTACAGGCCGAGGGAATGGGCGCCGGCGGCCACTTTGGGAGCAACGGGAGCGGACGACACGGAGGGAACCGCTTCTTGACCGCAGGCCCCGAGCAACAAAGCGCCGACGAGAGCGAGGGCGCCGAAGCGTTTAGTAGGCATCGCCGTTCCCGTTGAAGTTCAGGGGCGAGTTGGGGTTGACCGGCACCGAGTAGATAAGCGTGATGGCTTGCCAGGCCCCGAGTTCCTCGACGCGCGGGGCTTCGTAGGCGGGAGCGGGCTGGGGGACGGCGGTGGGCTGGGCGGGCGTGTGATCCTGGGGCATAGGGAACCTCAAAAAGGGCGAAAGGCGATGAAAATTGACAAACGTTCAATGTTCGCTGCGTTACGTTACTCTTTCTTTCTTGAACTCGGGTCAAGATTTTGTCAGAGCTTAATCTTGAGATCATGTTCCCTTGAGAAGCATGCTCTGAATGCGGGGTATGAAATTTTGCCGTTGAACACGCGGTTTTCGCCCGACTGCCCATCTCATGGCAGACCTGACGGGTCAAAATAAAGAAAAAATTCACATTTGCAATTCCTGTCAGAGATTTGTAAGATTGCCAAGTCCTAAACCAACTTTTTGTCAAACTCATCTTCCTCATGGGTGAGTTGAAGTGTCTCGCCGTTCTGTAGAGCCGGCGATCACTGTCCATGTCGCCCTCTCTCCCAGACAAGGAACCCGCCATGCAAGAGTCCCGCCCTCACACCCCGGAAGCGCAAAAGCGCGAAATGCCCGTCTACCAGAAGCCCGAAGTCCGGGATCTGGGCGCTTGGCAGACCCTTACCCTCATCTACTCGGTGCCGATGGGACCGGGCGGCCCGGGCACTCCGAGCAGCTCCCGGACCTTCTGAAAGCCGATCCCAGCCCACCTGACGACTCAACAGCTCAAGCCCCTTTTCCCCTCAGGAGTCTGAAATGAAGACCTCCCGCGCTTTCCTGCTGCTCGGCCTGCTGACACTCGCCGCCTGCGGCGCGGCACCCACGCCCACGACTCTTCCGGTTCCTGTCGCAACTCCCGAGCGCGCCTTGATCAGCTACGGCCTGTACGAGCTGAATGTCACCGGAATGAATACCGAAAAACCTGCGGCGACCGTAACGTCATCCAGTCTCCACGCCCAGACCAGCGAGGTCGGCGGACTCGAGTTCACGCCGCTGTCGTTCGGTACCTACACCGACGAACAGACGCGCATGCGGTATGTCCGCGCTTCGTTCAAGGTCAAGAACAATGCCGGG
>JAUNHF010000298.1 GCA_030524065.1 Deinococcus sp. | reverse complement strand
TAGCGACGGCACCATCACAACCTGGCTGCCGCCGCTGCTTTTGCCCGGATTCATGCTTGAACCGGAGGTTCCTTCAGGCGAAGGCCCGCTCCATGAACCACACGGCCCCGATCACGGCAATCAGGGCCGATAAGGGAGCGAAGACCAAACGGCGGTAAAAGACCGTGTGCCGCAGCCAGAAAATCAGCGGCACCACGGCGGCCACCAGCGCCAGTTGCCCGATCTCCACGCCGACATTGAATCCCAGCAGGCTTTCCACCAGGGCGCGGCGATCACTGACCAGTTCGGCCAGCACGCTGGAAAACCCGAACCCGTGCACCAGCCCAAACGCGAACGCCACCGCCCACAAGTAGCGCTCGCGCACCAGCGGGTAGACATTGTTCAGTGCAGCCAGCACCACCGAGAGTGCGATCACTGCTTCCACCAGTCGGGAAGGCAGGTGAAGCACGTCCAGGGCGGCCAAGCTCAGGGTGACCGAATGGGCCACCGTAAAAGCCGTCACCACGCCGACCACGCTGATCAGGGCCTCACGGAACGTCCCGACCGGCTGCCACTTGCCTTCCCGGAAACGCAGCACCGAGGGCAGCAGCAGCGTGATCAGAAACAGCACATGGTCCAGTCCTGCCCAGATGTGGGTCATGCCCAGCCAGATGAACTTGCCGAAGCTTTCCAGCTTGCTCGGCGCTTCCAGTGAGACGTTGGCCGCCGTGCTGCCCGCGCTGAATACACTGGTCTGTGTCTGACCGGCGTACTCCAGGTTCAGGTAGCCCCGGTGGGCATCTTGGTCGCCGGTGTCGGTGAACAGGGTGTTGTCAATCTGCAAAGAAGCCGGGGCGACCGGGCACTCGCCGGTCAGTGACAGGCGCAGGAAGCGTCCGTTCGCCTGCCGGCCCACCTCCATCCCCGAATCGGTCACTGAGCAGGGCTGGCCGCTGCCGGCTTTCGCGTCACCATCCGCCGTCACATTCAGGTGGCCCAGCATATAGTCACGGGCCTGCTGGCCCGAGCGGGTCAGCTCCTCGTTGCTCACGCGGCCGTCCCGGTCGGCGTCCAGTTGCAGCACATAGTCCAGGTCGTTCAGCATCACGTCCCAGTGGCCGCTGATGGACGTTCCCTCTACCTGGAGATTGAGGAAATGGTCGGAGGTGGCGTGGGCCTCGGCGCGGCCGGACAGGGCCGTGCAGGCCAGCAGTGTCAGGGCGGCGCGGGCAATGTGGCCGGCAGTCAATGTTCGCAAGGGGCATCCTCTTTTCGTGCGGTCTTCCGTTATGGACTCTGTTGTTCGGGGTTCTATGTATTTTTTTGGGGTTCTGGGTATTCAGGCGCAGTTCGTTGGGGCCCGGTTTGTTTGGGCGCAGCTTAGGCCCGGTCAAAAGACGGACGAAACCGGCAACCTATGTCCAGTTTCGTCCGGCCCCTGCCCAGACTCAGCTCAGAGCTCGATAAATACGGGGTTAGAGTAGAACCACAGGTCGCTCCAGGGGTTCTCGCCCTTGGGATCGGCTTCGGGCTCCAGCTGTTCGGTATTGGTGCCGCGCACGCGCAGGTACATGTTCTTGTTGACGCCCTTGAGGGTGTACGTCATGGTGATGTACTCACCGTCGCGCTTCCAGGAGTCGGCCTTGAAGCGCTTTTCCACCTTGGTGCTGGGGTTGGTGTCGTTGTCGTACTTGTCACTGGCCACCTTGCCGGTCACGTCACCTACGATCAGGTCGACGCGGGACACGGCCGGGTTCTCACCGTGGAAGTTGTTGCCGCCGGGGTCGCGCAGCTTTACGGTCACGGTCACGTCCTGGGCACCGCCCAGCTTCAGGGTTTCGCCCAGGCTGACCCGCTTGCCACCAGCGGTCACACTCATGTCCAGTTCGGAAATCAGGTCGCCGGAGGTCACGAAGGTGCGGCCGTTGCGCAGGCCGTCCAATACGTCGTCATAAGACTTGTCGGCCTTGACGTAAATCTTCTGGTACTCGCCGGGCCAGAAGTCCGAGCCGCCGTCGGTGTAGTGAACGTGCGAATCCGAGGTTGCCACGATCCAAAAGCGCCGGCCTTCGCCCAGCATGGAATCCCACAGGCCGCCCACGCGCGCGGTCATCTGGTCAAATCCGCCGTAGGTGGGGTGGCTGCCGTAGCTGCCACGGCTTCCCTTGGGGTCCAGGCTTCCGTCTCTGTTCAGCCCGCCGGCCTGGTGGCCGGGTGCGCCTTCAAAGCCCACATAGATGTCTGGCGCAGCGTCGTTGTTGTTGCGCAGCTCATGCGGGGTATCGGCGCCGTACACGCCCAGACCCTTGGCCGAACGGGCCGGGTGGTTCGCCATGAAGATCGGCTTGGGACCCTGCATGTTCTTGACATAGTTGATGGTCTGGAGCGCTTTTTCCTCGGTGTCGCGCGACTTGTCGGTGGGGTAGGCTTCCGCCTTGTCCCACTTGCTCTCGATATCGAACAGGGTCTTGGACTCGCTGTCGCTGTTGGGAATCATCAGGGTGTGGTGATCCATCGCCGGCATGTTGAATTCCA
>JAUNHF010000297.1 GCA_030524065.1 Deinococcus sp. | reverse complement strand
TGACGATGGCGAGATAGTCCTGCGCTGTACCGCTCACTTCTTCATCGTTCTGAATCAGACTGCGCAGCAGAGCGGTCACCCGGAGCCGGGATTCGGATGGATAGCCCAGATAGGCGGCTTCCACCCGCCCCCAGAGACCACTGTCCATATCCATCACGCTTTTGCGCTGGCCTGGGCGACCGGCCTGCTGCATTCGCCCGCCCAGGCCATACAGCCAGTTGCTGGGCGCGGGTGACACCGCACCCAGCCGCCGTTCTCGTTGGCGACCCTGAGCAGCATGTGCCCCGAGAGGAGTGTTTAAGAAGGCCCAGAGCCGCTGCCATTGTTCTTTGAGTCCGATACCACCCACCTCCTTTCTATGGACGCTTCCTCATCCGCGCTGCTTTCCTGAGAATCTGTAGGGCATCCGTCGCAGATGCCTTGGGCTTGTCGTCAGATGGCGGCTCATGCAGCGCGTTGTAGGCGCCGCTGACCGAGTCCACCTGGTCGTCATGAACGCCCTTTTTGGGAAACGCCTCCAGTTCGCTGAACCATTCGGCATTCCAGGCCCCTTTGACCACACGGACATTGCCCTGCTCGGCCTGTGCCGAGAAGG
Organism: Deinococcus sp.; assembly: GCA_030524065.1. Lineage (GTDB taxonomy): Bacteria > Deinococcota > Deinococci > Deinococcales > Deinococcaceae > Deinococcus. The sequence goes on along the minus strand of JAUNHF010000297.1, from coordinate 1,919 downwards.
GCTTAAAGCGCACGACCTTGTCGCCAGTCGGGCGGTAGGCGCGGGGATTGAAGCGCGCCAGCTTCTTGACATAGGAATGAACCTCGGACTTGCCGGCTGACCCAGGGTCCTGCTCAATGCCAGTGATGATGCCCGGATACCGTGCCCAGTCAGCTTCGGCCGTGGCGAGGATGGCGGACTCCACCTCTCCAGGGCTGCCCCGCAGGCTGACCACGTCCTCCACCCAGATCAGGCCATCGACAGTCAGGCTGAGCAGGGTGCCCCGCGTCCAGTCCGGGTCAGTGTTGTCTGGGGATGGAGCCGGTGCCGCCCTGTCCCAGTAGCGAATGCGGCGGGCCTCGATCGGAGCCCCATCCACCAGTTGTACCCAGCCGCGCTGGAAGTAGACACCGGCTGTCGCACGGGCCTTCCAGTTGCCGCCCAACAGCTGGGCACGGGTGACGGCGTCCATCGCCATCAGGGTTCCCTTATAGCCAGGGTCCTTTTCTATCAGCGCCTTGTTGTCTTCCAGGCGAGCAGGAATGAAGGTCACGCTCTTCACGTCCTTCAGCTCCTGCTCGGCGTATGGGTGAACAGCCTGCAAGGCGTCCAGTGCCTCCTGAGCCGTATTGCCCCAAAAGAAGGCGTCGCCCTCGCGGAGCATGTAGCGCAGTTTGCCCGCCCGCTCTGCGATGGGAAAACCATACCCAGGGTTAGGCGTCACACCGTCCGGCAGGTGCTCGTCCTGGTCAATCCACCAGGCAATAAACTCCGCTACCCAGGAGTCTGGGTCAGGGTTGGTGGTGGCCCGCACATAGGGACGCACTCCCGATGTCGAGCGGTTACGACTTAGCAGATACCAGAACTGCTTGGCCGTGAAGTGCGTCAGCTCGTCGAAGCCCAGCATGGCGATCTGCGCCCCCTGGTACTTCTGAGTATCCTGCTCGTGCTGGAGGTGGGCGAAGCTCACGCTCATGCCGCTGAGCTTGCCCGTTTGCGGATGGGGAAACCTGAACGTCGCCATCGTTTCGTTGCTCTTCGCGCCCAGAGTGGGATAAATCTGCATCGCCTCATCCCACAGACCGCCCTCGCTGAAGACCTGTGTGCGCTCGCGGCGGAAGATCACGGCCCCGAAACGGGGGTATTTGTTGAGGTGGCGCAGCGGATCAACCAGCAGAGACCATGATTTACCTAACCTCCCCCTGCTGCACCGCCGTAAATGGCGATATCAGCCGGGGTCGTAAAAAAAGTTAACTGCGGCCCAGGCTGAGGCGATAAGACGTTTGCATTAGGGGGAATCGGGGGATCACCCCCCCCCTTCAACTTACGCGGCGGCATCAGTCGTCCCGTCCGTTGCTGGGAATGACTAACACCGTGGCCTGCCCATTCTGCAGCGGCTCACCGTCCTTGCCAGTCACCTCGTGGCCTTCCTTGTACAGCGTCTTGGCCTTCGCGGCCCGGTCCAGACCGTCCACCCAGTCGTAGGTGATGATCTCGTCGCCGTACCTGGTGGTCTTGACCTGCTTGATGAACCGCAGCAGGCCCTTCTCGCGCGCCAGGTCATAGTCGATGACGCGCTTGGTCACCAGCTCGTCAACCACCTCGAAGGTGGTGGCCTGCGGATTGATCGCCAGGGCCTCTTCCAGCTCCAGCCGGCGCATCAGCAGCTTGTCCAGGCGCCGGGTCAGGGCCGCTGTCACGCTGCCCTGCGGGTCCTCCTCCCGCTTCACCACCAGCATGTCGCTCACCACGCGCTCGCGCTTGAGCAGCTCCTGCACGACCTCCTCAGCCGGGCGCTCGACGGTGGTCTGCTGCACCACCTTGATCTCCCGCTCAATCTGCGAGCGGTCAAACAGGCGCAGGGCGTCAATATCGTCGAGCAGATCGGCGGTGGAAAATCGGAAGAGGGCGTACCCGGCTTCAATGGCGTTCTTGACCCG
>JAUNHF010000296.1 GCA_030524065.1 Deinococcus sp. | reverse complement strand
CCGCTGCGACACTGGGCTTTCGCCCAGCACCGTGATCACTTCGGGCCCAGGGGCTGTGGCTTCGCTGGGAGGGGTAGGAGCGTTACCGCAGCTGACCACCAGCAGTGTCAGGGAAATCACGGATAGGGGTCTGATCATAAATCCTCCACGGAGAAAAGCCGTATTGCTGACGGCGGGGCAGCGGCCTTGCTCTGAGAGCAGCGAGAGGGCCAAACAGCTCTGACGGCATTTTAAATGGGAAATAAAAATTTACAAAACTATTAAAACTTCACCAGTACAGGATAAAATCCCTTCCCAAACGAGGTTTTTGGCCCCGAGTCCCCTTAAACTGAAGAGTTGTCACCGCTTCTCCATCATTCAGTCTTAATTCTTTGGCCTGAGCTTCCGCTTCCACTGGCAGACGTTGCGGCTTGGCGTAGCCTGGGCCGGGCAACCGGGGGCGTCTTGTTCGTAACTTGCACCTTATATTTCCAGGCTTCGGCCAGGGCCTTAGGGCCTGGTTCTGGCAGTTCGGAACGCAAACTGGGGGCCAGCCCAGACAGGCGCCTGCCTTCCTTGACTCGCCGTTGCTCCTGCGTGGCGGGCACATCCAGAAGTTCGCTGTGCGGGAATGTCATAGCTTCGCCACCCTTGCCTGCGGGGCTGCCAGCGACTCCCTACGGCTCTGGCAGCGCTCTCCTGCTGGCCCCCGGGCAACAGTGAAAAATCTCCTGGGCTGACTTTCAGCTGACAAAACGCCATTCAACTGGGACAGATGCAGCAGACTGCCCCTTGCCACGCCTTTTCCTCCCCCACCTTTCAAGGAAGTGAGCCATGAGCCAAGCCACCAAGCGCCCCCCCGGGCGTGGTCTGAGCAGCCGCAGCGATGATGTTTTCCGCAACATCATCATCGGTCTGTCGCTGGTCATCGCCCTCATTTTCATTCTCAGCATTTACCAGCTGGCCACCGTCTCCTGGCCGACGCTGAGTACTTTCGGGCTTGACTTTTACACCAACCGCATTTGGGACCCGGTCAACGATGTGTACGGCGCGTTCTCCATGATTATCGGCACGCTGGTCACCAGCTTGATTGCACTGGTGATCAGCGTGCCTCTGGCTATTGCCAGTGCGCTGTTTATCGCGGAGTATTCGCCCAAGTGGCTGGCAGGCCCGGTCGGGTACCTGATTGAGCTGCTGGCTGCTGTGCCCAGCGTGGTGTACGGCCTGTGGGCCTTGGTGGTGATCGCTCCCAAGCTGGCCGAATGGCAGCTGACCTACTTCACCGACCCCGCCAAGCTGGAGACCTACTCGGCCTGCCAGGAACTGTGGCTCCAGGGCACCTCCAGCTTCCAGTGCTTCTTCGTGCCCTCGGCCGCGGACGGACGCGGCCTGGCCCTCGCCACCCTGATCCTGACCGTGATGATTCTGCCCTATACCGCTTCGGTCGCCCGCGACGTGATCAACTTGGTGCCGCGTGACCAGCGCGAAGCGATGTACGCGCTGGGCGCGACCAAATGGGAAGTGATTTCCAAGGCCGTGTTGCCCTACGCCCGCGCCGGCATCATGGGTGGCGTGCTGCTGGCCCTGGGCCGCGCCCTGGGTGAGACGCTGGCCGTGGCGATGGTGATCGGTGACAGTCAGGCCCCACTGACCAGCCTGTGGCAAAACTTCTCCACCATGGCTTCGGTGATCGCCAACCAGTTCGGAGACGCCCAGCAGGAACTGCACCGCTCCAGCGTGCTGGCCCTGGGTCTGACCCTGTTCTTCGTATCGGTGATTGTGAATGTGCTGGCCCGTATCGTGATCAAGAAACTGACCCCGGAGGGTATCAAATGAGCGCCGTTCAGCAAGACACTGTCGCCATACGCCGTCCCACCCCCGGCGTCAGCCCGGCTCGCCGCTTGACCAACACCCTGATGGGTGGCCTGATCTCGTTGGGCACCCTCTTGGTGGTCGCGCCCCTGATCCTGATCTTTTATTACCTGCTGACCACTGGCCTGCAAGCCATCAGCCCTGAATTTTTCACGCAGACGCCTGCGCCGCTGGGCGAAACCGGCGGTGGCCTGAAAAACGCCATCATCGGCAGTGTCACCATGCTGGGCATGGCTTCGGTCATCGGCATTCTGGTCGGTGTGGCCGGCGGGATTTTTCTGTCCGAGTACCCCAAGCATCCGCTGATGCCCACCATCCGCATGCTCAGCGACGTGTTGGCCGGTATTCCCGCCATCGTGATGGGCCTGGTGGTGTACGGCTTGCTGGTGCTGCGCTTCGGCTTTTCGGGCCTGGCCGGCGCCATCGCACTGGGCTTCCTGATGATTCCGATCGTGGTGCGCACCACCGAGGAAACCCTCAAGCTGGTGCCCCGCGCCACCCGTGAAGCGGGCCTTGCGCTGGGCCTGCCGCGCTGGAAAGTGATTTTGCAAATCGTGCTGCCCGCCGCAGCCGGCGGCATCGTGACCGGCATCATGCTGGCGCTGGCCCGCGTGGCCGGTGAAGCGGCGCCGCTGCTGTTCACGGCCTTTGGCAACAACGCCGTGACCACCAACCTCAGCCAGCCCATGAGTGCCCTGCCGGTAGAAATCTTCAAGCTGGCGACCAGT
>JAUNHF010000295.1 GCA_030524065.1 Deinococcus sp. | reverse complement strand
GGCAGCCACGAAACCGCCCTCGGCCTCACCCCAGCCGGGTTGGCCCCGCTTCCACCCACTCTGAGACAGGTAAAAGTCCTTGAGGGCCGCCGCACTGAGGACGGTGTCCAGATACACGACAGCGCCGCTACCGCTCTCAGGACCAAACTGGCCGCCGATGACTTCGGTACCGGCAGGGAGCGGCAACTCCACGCCAGGGGGCAGCTTGCCCAGTACATAGTTGCCGCTAGAGATGCGGTTAAGCAGGCGCTCTAAGGCCACTGGGTCAGCCGGAGCCAACTTGGGCGCTGTGGCCCCCACAGTTCCCGCAATCGGCGCTCCCGCACTGTCCGTAGCCGCTTGGCCCGCCCCCAGAACTCCGCTCAGCAGAAGAGCTGCGCCCCACCCCGTCCATCTCTGTTGTCGCATACCCTCAACGTAACGCCGGGCACACTGGGGCAGATGTTGCCCTGGTGATGCCCGGCTGACGGCGGCTTAATCCCTGGTGCTCAGCGCTCCAGCACACTGACCACTTCTACGTGGCTGGTCTGCGGATAAAAGTCGTGCGGGATGACGCGGCCCAGTTTCCAGCCCCGGCCCACGAGGTCGCCCACGTCGCGGGCCCAGGTGGCCGGGTCGCACGACACATACACCAGCCGGTCGGCGGTCGAGGCGTGGATGTGTGAGCGCACGGCTGGGTCCAGGCCAGCGCGGGGCGGGTCCACCACAATCACTTCTGCGCTCAGTTCTTCCAGCTCCTCGGCCGCGCCTTCCAAAAAGGTGATGTTGCGAATTTCGGCCTCACCAGCGGCCTGCCGGCCACGGCTCAGGGCCTCGGCCGAGCTGTCCAGCACCGTGACCTGCTCGAAACTGCGGGTCAGGTGCCGGGCGATGGCGCCGGCCCCGCCATACAGGTCGGCAGCGTGGGTGCCCTGCCCGGCCAGTTCAGCCACCTGCAAGTACGCCAGACCGGCCGCCGCCGGGTTCACCTGCGAGAAGCCCACGGCACTCACTGGCAAAATCACGTCCCCAAAGCGCTCTGGTACGGTGTTTTCGCCCGCAATCAGGCGCACGCCCGCGCTAAAGCGCTTGCCAGCGGGAGCCGCCAGACTGACGCCCACGGCGCCAGCGTCCATCAGGTGGTCAGCGGCCCGCAGGTAGGCGTGGGGTTCGCCGGGGCCGATGAGTGCGGCCACCACTTCGCCGCTCAGGAACGACCCACGCACAGCGATTTCGCCCGCAGGGGCCAGCAAGGCCGGGTCCAGCCGTGAGAGCAGCTCAGCCACAAACGGGGCAATCAGGGGATCGTGTTCGACCAGCCGGGGGCGGTGCTCGCGGCGCTCACGGTAGGCCAGGCCCTGCGGCGTGATCAGATACTGGGCCCCGCTGCGGTAGCCGGTCTGCGCGGGACTGGGCACCGTCTCCTCCACCCGGTGGCCGCTCAGCTTACCGATACGGGTCAGGGCTTCCACCACAAAGTCGCGCTTGTAGCGCAGCTGCGCTCCGTAGCGGGCGTGAGCCAGATCGGTGGTGGGCAGGCTCTCGCCCTGCACCCGGTCGGGGCTGGCGTCCAGCACCTCGGTGACGCGGCCCTGGCTGACGCCCTTGCCGCTGCGGATTTCGGCGCGCACGCGCTCACCGGGCAGGGCCCCGCGAATCAGGACCACGCCCGCTTCGGTGCGGGCCAGTCCCAGACCGCCCGACACCACCTTTTCGATGAGATAGGTGTCCGTGCCTGAAGTGTGGGAAGAAGGCTGCATGACGGGCAGCTTAGCGCGTCTGCCCGGCTGGCCGCAGTCAAGGCCGCCCGGAAACACCGCACAGATCAGCCGGTTCTTTACGGTTTTGCGCGAGCAGGGCGGGGCGACATAGATGCAGCCGGGTCTTGTCTCCTGTCTTCTGGAGGAGCTCCGGGTTTACCTTGCGCTGGCCGCCGGCAGATACCCGGCCGGCTGAAAGGCGGTGCTCGCCACCCGCCCGTCGGCACCGTACTGCACCACCAGCCAGTCTTCGGTCTTGCACCCCGGAGACGTGAACCCGCAGCCCACCCGGTAAGCTTCGGTGCTGTCCGCCGGGAAGGCGTCGGCGGGCCCCAAAAAGTTGTACACCTGAAAGCGGGCCGGCTCCTGGGCTTCCAGCCAGTCCTGCGCCGCATAGGCCATGTGGCGGCGGGGATTGGCGACTGGCGGCGCCCCTGCACTTGCCTGCCGCCAGGCCGCCGCGTCCAACGACTGGTAGTTCGGCCCACTTCCGCTCAGTTGCCACAGGGCCAGGGCACCGCCCACTAGCGCCAGCAGCAGCAACAGGCCAGTGACCATTCCGGCCACCTGAGGCCAGCCTCTGGGTGCGGAACTTCGGGACACCGGCAGAGCCACGCGCATAATGAGACCCAGTATGTCAGTGAATCTGATGCCAAACTGACGCTACGCCAAACGTGAAACAACGCTCAATGCTGCCGCGCTCCGGCCTGGACCCAGGGTCCAAAAAAGGGAGAAGGCCCAACTGGGCCTCCTCACGGATGGTTCACAGGTGGACCTGGGCTGGGCTGCTCAGCGAAGGCTCAGCCCCGGCGGCGGCCCAGCATCTCCATCATTTCATCCAGGGCGCTGCC
>JAUNHF010000294.1 GCA_030524065.1 Deinococcus sp. | reverse complement strand
GCCGCCTGACCCCCAGTGAGCGGTCCATGTGGCGCTGGCCGATGATGTGGGTGAGTGCCGCCGCCATTCTGGCCGTGCCCTCGCTGTATGCCAGCATCAACCTTGCCAGTTCGCTGGACCCTTACGGCAACCTGGAAGCGCTGCCGGTGGGCGTGGTGAACCTGGATAGGGGCACCGTGCGGGAGGGCGAAACCATCAACATCGGCCGCGAGGTGATGGACGATTTCCGCAGGGACCCGCCCTTTGATCTGACGGTGTTTCCTACCGAGCAGGCCGCCCGCGACGCGGTAAAGCGCGGGGACCTGTACTTTGCGCTGACCATTCCGGCCGACTTTAGCCGCAACGCGGTGGGCGGCGACAGCAGCCAGCACGGCCTGCTGAAGTTCTACGTGGCCGAAGGCACCAACTATTTTGCCAGTCGGGTGGCCGATTCTTTTGCGGCGCGCCTGAGCGACGAGCTGAATACCACCCTCAGTGAGACCCGCTGGGAAGCCGTGCAGGCGTCATTGGAGGAGGTGCAAAGCGGCTTTGGCGACATCAAGAAAGCCACCAGCCGGCTGGCTGCGGGAGCGAACGATCTCCGGGACGGCGCTGTCCGGGTGAATGATGGGGCCAGCAGCCTCAAACAGGGCCTGGACCGGGCAGCCGGGGGCGGCACCCGCCTGGCTGAGGGGGCCGCCCAGGTTTCGGACGGGGTGCAGGCCCTGACCGCAGGCACGGCCCGCCTGAAAGAAGGGGTCGGACAGCTGAACGCGGCCATTCCCACCGCCGAGCAGTTGCAGCCGCTGCGTGACGGGGCCGCCGCCCTCAGCCAGGGCAATGCTCAGCTGGCGACCGGCCTGGGCCAGCTGTCCAGCGGAGCGGGCGAACTGGCCGCTGGCAGTGCCCGCCTGAAAGAAGGCGCGGATCAGGTGGCCGCTGGCAACAAGCAGCTGGCCGGGCAACTCCCACAGCTGCAAAGTGGCCTGGGTGAACTGGCGACGGGCGCGGACGGATTGGCGGCCGGCAGCACCCGGCTGGAGGAAGGGGCGGACCGGGTGGCCGCCGGCAACAAGCAGTTGGCTGAGCAACTTCCACAGCTGCAAAGTGGCCTGGGTGAACTGGCGACGGGCGCGGACGGATTGGCGGCCGGCAGCACCCGGCTGGAGGAAGGGGCGGACCGGGTGGCCGCCGGCAACAAGCAGCTGGCCGGGCAACTCCCACAGCTGGGAGCGGGCGTGGACCAGGTGGCGTCCGGGGCACAGGCCCTCAACAGTGGCGCTGCCGAGCTGGCCGCTGGCCTGAGCCGCCTGAACGAAGGGATACAGAACCAGCCCGCGCTGCCCGGCGAACTGAAAACCGGCGTGGCCGAGCTGAACCAGGGGTCACAGCGCCTGAGCAGTGGCACGGGCGACCTACTGGGCGGCTTGCCGCCGCTACAACAGGGCGCGGCAGCCGCCACCCAGGGCGCGCAGCAACTGGCCGAGGGCGCCGGGGAGCTGTCAAGCGGGGCGAACGAGCTGAATGCTGGAGCCGCCCGCTTGGCGGAGGGTGCCCGCACAGCGCAGCAGGGCTCCCAGCAGGCGGTAAGCGGGGCCCAGCAACTGGCCGAGGGTTCGGAGCAACTGGCGGGCGGCGTGAACGAGCTGAATGCGGGCGCGGGCCGGCTGGCAGAAGGCGCCCAGACGGCCCAGGCTGGAGCAGGCCGGGCCGCGGCGGGTGCCCAGCAGCTGGCGGCCGGTTCCGCCGAGGTGTCCAGCGGAGCCGCTTCGCTGGACACTGGCGCCCGCACCCTGGCGGCCCGCTCCAGCGAGGCGGCGGCCGGGGCGGCGCGGCTGGCGCAGGGGGCCGGACAGGTCCAAAGCGGCGTGAACGATCTGGCCGGCGGGATCGGGAAAATCGGCGCGGGCGTGGGGGCCATCAATGACCAGTTGCCGGCCCAGGCCGACCTGGACCGCCTCGGCACCGGGGCGCAGACCCTGGCGAGCAGCAGCGCCGAGCTGAGCAGCGGGCTGGGCAAGCTGGATCAGGGCGCGGGCGACCTGGCAAGTGGCACCGCTGACCTGCTGGCCGGAGCCGGGCAACTGGCCGACGGCCTCAGCGAGTTGGACCGCAAAATTCCTACCACCTCTGCGGAGCTGGGCGGCGATCCCAGTGGCCTGAGCCGCAGCGTGACCGCCCAGACCGAAAAGTTCGCGGCGGTTGCCAACAATGGCACCGGCTTCGCGCCCTATTTCATGGCCCTCAGCCTGTGGGTGGGGGCAGTGCTCACCACCTTTATCTTCCCGTTTCAGCAGTTGCCCTACAGTGGCCGCACGACCGGGCAAGCGGCGCGGGTGCTGCGCAAGTTCTTGGTTCCGGCGCTGCTGGTGATTCTCCAGGCTGTGCTGATGGTGTTTGCGGTGCAGGCGCTGGGCGTGGAGTATCTGCACCCGCTGCAAGTGGTCGCCACTTCGGTGCTGGCTAGCCTGACCTTTTTCTCGCTGATTCTGGCGCTGATCCTGATGTTCGGCGCGGCCGGGCGCTTTATCGCGCTGGTGCTGCTGATCCTGCAACTGGCGTCGTCGGGCGGCAGCTACCCGGTAGAACTGGCCCCGCCGCTGTTTCAGACCATTCACAACT
>JAUNHF010000293.1 GCA_030524065.1 Deinococcus sp. | reverse complement strand
CTGGGCCAAGAATTCGTCTTTGAATGCCTGGTGCAGCGCCCAGGCCCGCATCGGCACCCAGCTTCGGTCATGCAGCCGCACAGGCCGGAAAGGGTCCTGTTCCAGTTCCAGGCGGCGGCTCTGGATGGCGTCTTGCCGCTTCTCACTGAGGTTCGCTTCGAAGGTTTCCCAGTCGTCCGGGCTGCTGGGGTACCCGAACTCGGACGCGAGCTGTTCGCTGACCGGTGGATTGGGCGGGGGCAGCAGGGCGGTGAGGATGCTCAGGGCGGTGTCGGCCGGGCCACTGCCCCGGTAGCCGCACTGTGGCACCCCGTCCGTGGAGTGATGCTGCCGCATTGTGACGTTGAGATAGTGCCCGGCCTTGAGGATGATGTGCTCGTGCTGGTCGTCGTACGCCGGCAGGCCGCAGGCGTCAGCGATGTCCTGCAGGGCGTCCAGCAGGTAGACCAGGCCTGTGAGGGCTTCCACTTCCGGGCGCTGCTGCTCCCTGAGTTCTGCGGTGAGTGCCACCAGGACTTCCTTTTGTGTGAACAGGTCTTCCCAGTCCACCTCGCCCAGCAGTTGCCGCACCGGGTCGCCGTGGAGCTCTAAGCTCAGCACTTCGGCCTGGGTGGTGATGTACCCACCGTCGTAGAGGGCCTGCAGTTTCTCCAGCGGGCTGTCGTCGGGGTGGAAGAGGTCGTTTTCCTCGCCGTCTTCCAGGTCATCGTCCGTGACCCCGCCTTCCACGCTCAGGGCCAGGTCCATCAGGTCCTGTTCGGCTTCTGCCTGGGTGAAAAAGACCTTGTCGCCGAGGGTGGGCGTGTCGTCATCGGGGTTCAGGTGGGCCAGGTAGACGGTGGTGGTGGGGTTGATCTGGGTCATAGATGTTCTCCGATCTCGCGCAGGTAGGCCTGCTGGTAGGCGACGGTGTCTTTGAGGGCTCTGGTCTGAGGTGGTGTGGGCGGCGTTCTGACCGCCACCGCCTGCTCCAGCGCTGAACGGTGTCCTTCGAGCAGCGCTGCTTCTTCGGGGGTCTGTGGACTGAGCTGTTCCAGCTCGCTCAGCATTTCTTCCAGGGTTTCGCGCTGAACCTGCTCAGCGCTGGGCAGTGCCGCTTCTGGGGGGTCAGGTGCAGCTCCCAGCGCCAGGCGGGGTGGGTGCCAGCGTTCGATGATCAGGGCGCCCAGGGCGTCCCTCCAGTCACGGTCCACCAGGGAGGTGTACAGCCCGTGTTTGGCGTTGCCCTGCTCGTAGGCCCGGATCAGCCGCAGGGCCTCACGGATGTGCCAGTGCATGAGTGCAAATGCCGCCAAAGCGCCACCTGTCCCGAATACGAGGCCGGTCACGCTCGTCAGCAACCAAGCCTGGTACCCCACGCCCACAGCGAGCAGGGCCAGGAATCCGCCGGCCATCAGTGAGGCGCGGACCCAGCGGCCCACGCGTAACCACAGTGGCCGCTGTACACCAAACAGGTTGCGCAGCTGAGCGGCTTGATAGCTGTCCAGGGCAAGCTGATACTCCCGTCCGGCGAAGAGGTCTTCCGAGATGGCACTGATGATCCCGAAATGAGATTTTTGCAGGCCGCCGAGCGGCAACCGCAGTTCCCAGTCCTGGTCGGGATGCGGCTGCACCTGTCCCAGCGCCGAGTTCCAGCGGTAGAGGATGCCTTCCCGGATCAGGCCGACCTTGTACACACGGTGCCAGCTGTCCTGGGTTTCCTGTTCCCGGAAAAAGGCCAGGTCGTCGCCACTCTGGGACCACTCCTGCAGGGGGGCGAGTTCGGGGCGCAGATGCTTTGGTGCGTGCAGGTCTTCCGTCAGCAGCCGGGGCCACTGCCGTTCTAATTCGGGATAGAGCGGGGGTGGAATCAGTCTCATGGGACTCCTTTCAAAAGGAACTCCCGCCGGGAAGGCGGGAGGGGATTAAGGCTCTGGCGGTCTGAGCTGGAGCCTCAGGAAGTCCAGGGCCAGATGTTCGTCCGGGGCGCTGCTGCGTGCGGTCTGCTCTTCGATCAGGCCGATCAATACGTCCATGTCGGTGTGCGAAAGCCTGACCAGGTGCTCAGGCTCCGGTGTCTCTGCCTTGATCTGGTGGCTGAGCCTCTGTACTGCGTCCTTGTAGCTCACGCCCTGTACCGCCGGGCCGTGGCCTGCAGCTCGCCCTGGAAGGCATGGACCGCCCGGCTGTCCCAGGGTTCAGCGGCTTTCATCTCGGTGCGCACCTCCTCCTGGCGTCTGAGCAGGGCCGCACCTTCTTCCGGGGGCAACGCAGCGACAACGGCGTTGTCTGTCCGCAACTGGAAGAGGCCGTGTTCTGCGTGGACGTGGTAGAAGTGCGGTAGAAACGAAGCCGCGAGGTGGGCTTTCGGGAAGTCTGCCTCCTGCAGCTGGCTGCCCCCGCAGACGAAGACCCGCACGCGGGTGTCGTGCTGGTGATAGTCCAGGACCTCATGGACACCGCTGCCCCGGTACAGCAGCAGATGGCTGAAGTGCTCTCCGAGCAGCCAGACGAACTGCTGGGGGTTGTGTGCCAGACTGGCCCGGTCCCAGTGGGTGACGTCCCGGTACCGGGGGTTGGGAGACGCCTCTGCCACGGCCAGCACCTGCCCGTAGGCGCGGCTC
>JAUNHF010000292.1:2351-2611 GCA_030524065.1 Deinococcus sp. | reverse complement strand
CTCAACAGTGCCGGCCAGGTGGCACCGGCATGAGCTGGATTTTGCCCGAACACCCCTGGGACAAGCAGGTCCAGACCCCGCAGCGCTGGCTGGAGCTGGCCACCGCTGGGCTGGCTGAGGCGGCGGCGGAGCAGGTGCAGGCCGAGTACCGGGCTCGCCTGACTGGGGCGCTGGCGGCCGGCCAGACTGAAGCCGAGGTGCTGCGGGAGTGGGGTGACCCCAATGACGCCGCGCGCGCACAGCTCCGTGTCCACCTGACC
>JAUNHF010000292.1:0-2341 GCA_030524065.1 Deinococcus sp. | reverse complement strand
GACCCAGGGCGAGGCGGCCACGCCAGTGCTCCGGCCAGGTGGCGGCTGGGCGGGGCTGTGGGTTTCCGTGCGGCAAGATGCGCTGGGCCTCGCCCTGTTGGCCGTGTTGGCGCTCCATCCTGAGGCGGGGAACTTTTGGCTGGTGCTGGCCCTGACCGCGCCCATCCTGACTGCGCTGCGCTGGCGGCTGCTGGCTGTGCCCCTGACCCACACCCAGGCCGCCTGGTGTGACGGGCTGCTGCGCCCCTTCACCCTGTGGGCCCTGGCGGCGTTGCTGAGCAGCGTAGCGGCGTTCGCCGCGCTGCCGCCGGCCCTGGTGCCCACCACGTTCGCCGGCGAAAGCGGCCAGCCAGACTGGGGGCGCATGCTGGTGGTGGGACTGCCGCTTTATCTGGAGTGGAGCCGCCGCCGGCAGCTGCTGGCAGCGGCGCGCAAGCGGGACGCCACTGGGACGCCCCGCCTGGGTGACTGACTCGGCGCTGCGCCGCCCCTAAAGGGCGTCTCCGGTGCGGCCAAACACTTCCCAGATTTCCAGCTCGTTGCGGCCAGCCAGCGTGCCTTGGGGCAGGGTATGGCCGCCCTTGTGGCCTTCTCTGAACCCGGGGCTGGTGCGCCAGGCTTCAAAAGCGGCGTGGCTTTCCCAGTAGGTCAGCACTGTGTAGGGCTGGCCCGGCGCCGTGGGCCGCAGCAGGTGCGTGGCGATAAAGCCCGGCTGCCTTTCTACGTTGCCGGGACGGCCGAGAAAGCGTTCCTCGAAGGCTTGGGCAAAGTCAGGATTCACGGGAATCCGGTTGGCAACAGCGATCATGCCACTCACCGCCAGACCGCGTCGCACTTGTGCAGGGTGCGGAAGGTTTCGGTGACGCCCACGCCCTGCGGCTGGAAGGTCGCCAGCGGAGCGCCGCTGCGTGTCATGGCCGGCCACTGGGGAAGCCCGGCCCCGTTGGGGGTGCCGGTGCGGGCAAAGTTGGCCCAGTAGGTACGCATGGCGCGGGCCATCTGGGCCTGCTGCGGCGTGAACTGCGCCGGGTCACCCAGGCTGACGCGGCTGCCCAAGACGCTGGGCAGCTCGGCGGCGTGGAAGGCGCCGTACCGGGGAATGCCGGCCGTGGGCTTGAGGGTGTTGGGCGCGGTGCGGTCGCGGAATTCGTAGGCGTACACGGGAGCGGCGGCGCTCAGGTCGCGGGCCAGGTCGTTGGTGGGGCACGCAAACACGCTGTCGGTCACGGAAGCGGCCCCGGCCAGGGCGCGGGTGCCGTAAGCGCTCACCGGATAGGCGCCCAGCACGCGCAGGGCCCGGCCACGGTTCATCACCACATTCATACCCACATATTCGGCCAGCGACACGTCGCGGGTTGCGTCGCTTGCCCAGGCCGCGAACAGGGTGCCTTCGTCCAGGTTGCTGCCGATCAGCACCGGCACACGCGGCTGGTCCCCGGCGGCAAATACCTCGGCGGGGTCGCGGGGCAAGGTGGCGTCACCGTGCAGCGGTGGAAATGGCACCAGGCCGGCCCCCAGGCCTTCGGGTTGGGCTTGGGCGAGCCGCTCGGCGGGCAGGGCGCGCAGGCAGGCCGCGTCGTTCACGGCGCAGCCCAGGCCCTGGATAATCCGGCTGCTGCGGGCGACCGCTTCGGCGCGCGGCACGGTGATGCCCGGCGCGGTGCACGGTCCACTCTGGATAATGGCCTTATCGAACAGGCCGCGTGCTCCCGGTGCCGCCAGCTGCTGGCAGATGCTCATGCCGCCGGCCGACTCCCCGAAAACGGTGACGTTGCGGGCGTCGCCGCCAAACGCCGCGACGTTGTCCCGCACCCATTTCAGGGCCAGTTGCTGGTCCAGCAGGCCGTAGTTGCCCACGCGGCCGCTGCCGTCATTCAGCGCCTCGGCGGCCAGAAATCCCAGGGCGCCCAAGCGGTAGTTGAAATTGACCACAATCACGTTTTGTTCGCGGGCCAGCACGCTGGGGTCGTAATCTTCGCCCGCGCCGGTCTGATAACTGCCCCCGTGAATCCACACCATCACCGGCAGCGGCTGGGCGGCCTGCGCCGCGCCCTGCGGAGCGTACACGTTCAGCGTCAGGCAGTCTTCGGCGCCCCGGCTGCGCTCGCCCAGGCCAGGAATAGAGATGAACTGCGGGCAGGCGGCCCCAGCCACGGTGGCGCTCCGGGTGCCGTCCCAGCGGGGGAGCGGCTGCGGGGCCTTCCAGCGCCGCTCGCCCACCGGCGGCGCCGCGTAGGGCAGGCCCATCCAGCGCTGCACCCCACCCTGCACAAAGCCGGTCACGGTCCCAGCTGGCGCCTCAACGCGGGTCGCAGGGTCGGGGACGGGGGACGGGGTCACA
>JAUNHF010000291.1 GCA_030524065.1 Deinococcus sp. | reverse complement strand
AGCATCTACGACCTGCTGCTGGTGATGCTGGCGCAGGCCGGCTTTGCCCTGCCCACTGAGGTGCTGGAACGTGATTTTTCGCAGTCCTACGCGGCGCATCCGGCGGTCAGGGCCGCCTGGATGCAGGTGTACCGCGACACGGAACGCCACTGGCAACTGTACGAGCTGGCCGAGAAACTGCTGGACGTAGAAGACCAGTTCCGTCGCTGGCGCTTTAATCACCTGACCACTGTGGAGCGGGTGATCGGGTTCAAGCGGGGCAGTGGCGGCACCAGCGGGGCCGGCTACCTGAAAGGAGCGCTGGACACCGTGCTGTTTCCCGAGCTGTGGGAAGTGCGGACCGAGTTGTAGCGCCAGCGCCGCACCCGGCGAGGTGAAACTCCGCTAGAAGCAGGGTATGGGCTGAGCAGCGGGAAGGGTGCGCATATAGTGCTTGCCCAGCCAGGATTTGTGAAGCGGCTCCCAGGCGCCGGGGAATCCCTTGTCGGCGCGGCCACTTTCTACCAGGCCAAACAGGGCTGCGTGGTTGAGCAGTTCGTCGGTGGTCATGTTGACCGGCAAGCTGGAGGTGTTGTAGGTCTGATACAAACGCTGCTCAGCGCAGGGCATCTTGGGCGCGAGTTCGGTGATCAGCTGTGACGTGAGCTGGTGGTCCGTATGATCGCCCGCATTGATCTGCGGGTCTGGGTCCGCCAGGTTAAAGCGCAGTTCGGCTGTATTGCGGCCTTCTCTGCGGATCAGCTGCTCTAGCGTCCGGGACAGGTCGGCCCAGCCCTGGTAGGTGGCCGAGTTGTCAACCGCCGTGAGCAGCGTGGCCTCACCGCTCCTCAACTGCGCCAGCCCTGGCTCTCCAGTGCCGCCATCGGGGAGCCGCAGGTAGTAGCTGACCGTGTTGCCGTACGCGACGCGGCGAATCAGGTGGCCGCCCACATTCACCCGGCTCCTGACGGCCGGCTTGTGCGACACTGTGCTGACGTCCGACAGGAAGCGAATGCTGCGCTCAGCTCCTTCCTCCCGCGCCAGGATGTAAGACTCTCCCGGAGTCAGCGAGCGGCGCCCAGCGTCACCGGCCGTCGTGTAGATAAAAACCATTTTGGTGTTTTCTTCCTGCGACTCGGCGTAGGCGCCGGGATTCATGAACAGCTGCCAGTCGTCTTGGTGGGCCACCACATAAAAGGACACCTCATCCCACCACCAGATGGCCTGTGCGTCCAGCCCACTTTCCTGCGTGCCCAGGTCCTGATCTCTGGCGGCCTTGGGGTCAGGGATGGGGGGCAGCTCGTGGGCCCTTCCGGCCAGCTGTGAGGTTCCCGGCGGAGTCAAGGGCGACAGTAAGGGAGCAGTTGGCCGGCTGACCGCCCCCTCACTGGCTGCGCTGGCTCCCGGCAAGTCTTCTTTGCCGCAGCCGACTAGCACAAGTGCCAGGGCGAAGGGGATAAGTTTAGATTTCTTCATATTTTCCTCTCTGAGACTCCCCTTCCCCAGAACGCAGTCTCAAGCTCCCTGAGTATAGAGCCTGATTTGCGCGACGGACACAGGTTTTTTGGTATGAGAAGAATATAAAAAAAATGTGGAAGATATAAAAAACCTTTATCTTGCAAGGGCGTCCTAGAAGGTGGGGGCGACATTGTTGCAGGTACGCTCTGGCCTGGCTGGCAGCGAAGACTCCCCCTCATGAGACGCAGGGGGGAGATGTATAGACGCTGCTGGTGTTACCGGGGCATGGCCCTCGGGCGGCGCAGTTGATGGTCAGGGTGTCAGCGCCGCGCGCCATTCATCGCCTGATACCCCAGCACCTGCCGCACCAGCTGCACGCGGTCCTGCGGCGGCAGGCCGTACACCACCAGCGCTACGCCCCGGCCCCCTTCGGCCAGGGTGGCTGGTGAGTCGCCGGGGTGCACAGAGCGCACCACCACCCCTTCGCCCTCGCCCGACAGCACCAGCGTCACAGCTTCCTCGCGCTGCGCCCACTGTCCGATGGCCTGCACCTGCCGCACTGAAGGCCACGCCAGATACAGCAGTGCCAGCGCCAGGCCCACGGGCAGCTGCACCCACCAGGGCAACCCCAGCAGGCTGGTTGCCACGCCGAGCAGCACGCCCAGCACCACCAGAATCAAGAGGCGCTGCGGGGTCAGGCCGCCGGGATTCTGTCCGGGCCGCAGTTCGGGCGGCTGCGGGTCGCCGGGTTTGCCGGGCAGCGCCGTGACCACCTGCCGCCCCGCAGCGCTCAGCCCGTGCAGCTGCAAATGGTCCGCAAACACGGTGCCTGCCGCGCCCTGCCACAGTGGCCGCGCCGCCATGGCCGCCTGCATTTTGTCTTGCACTCCGCCTTTGTTGGTCATGGCTGCTTAGTGTAGGGCCTGCGTTGCCGGCTTGCCGGGATGGACATACCGGACTTGCCGTAGCCTGGGCCCATGCAGATCATTGACATCTCCCGCGCCCTGACACCCGGCCATCCTCACTGGCCCGGTGACGCCCCTTTTGCGGTGGCGCCCGGCGCCCGGATCAGCGGCGGCGACTCGGTCAATACCGGTGTGATCTCGGCCTCCACGCACACGGGCACCCATGTGGACGCTCCCTGGCACTACGACGACGCGGCGCCCCGCCTGCACGAG
>JAUNHF010000290.1 GCA_030524065.1 Deinococcus sp. | reverse complement strand
GCCGGGCGTCTACTTCCGCCTTGCCGCCGGGCCAGAGCACCTGAAACGCCGGACTCGCCTTTCCCAGGTCGTGCAGGGCGATGAGCGCCAGCACCCAGGCCAGCCCCTGCTCCCGGCTCAGGCCCAGGTCGGCGGCCATCTGCGTTCCCACCTGGGGCGGTTCCAGGTCCAGAATCTCGGCGGCGCAGGCGGCCACATTCAGCAGATGCTCCAGCACACCGAGCTTAACCTCGCCGGTCTGGCGCGGGCTTTTGGCCCACAGGGAGGCAGTGATCTGGGTCACGGCGGGCAGGGCAAGGAGCGTCATACGGCCAGCCTAGGCCGGAGCTGTCGTGAGGCTGTCACCTGAAGACCAGCGAGAGTGGCAGACTCAAATTATCTGAAACCCGCCCTCAACCCTGACAAGATGCGACAGGAGGGGAACATCCCTGCGCGACACTCGCCCACAGGAGGTGATGGTTTCTGGCTACTTTTTCTCTACTGGATGAACCCTGGATTCCTGTCTGGAAGGCAGACGGCACGCAAGAAGAAGTTTCCCTGCGCGACACGCTGCTCCAGCCTGCGCTGCACCGCCGTATAGACGCCGGCCACCCACTGCACACGGCGGCGCTGTACCGGCTGCATCTGGCCCTGCTGCACCGCGCCCTTGGCGGGCCAGCGGGCGCGGCAGAGGCAGCAGACTGGTATCTGAACGGCTTTCCCGCAGGCAGGATAGAAGCGTATCTGGGCCGGTATGCGGACCGCTTTGACCTGTTCGGGCCGCAGCCATTTATGCAGGTGGTGGGGCTGGACCCCGCCGAGGTGGGCGAAAACTTCCGCAGCCACTGGACGCGCCTGAGCACCGAAGAAGGCAGTCCGAACACCACGGCACTGTTCAACGTGGAGGCCCGGCCCGGTGGCAACCGCAGCGACGCCCTCACCCCTGCACAGGCGGCGCGGCAACTGCTGGCGCACCAGTCCTTTGCGCTGGGGGGGCTGATCAAGCGGTTCACGACCTCGGCACGGGCGGCCCCCGTCGCCACCGCCGCCCTCTTTCTGGCAGAAGGCAGCGACCTGCAACAGACGCTGGCACTGAATCTGACGCCCTATACGCCGTCTATGCAGGCCAAAGACGTGCCGGTCTGGGAACAGCCGCCGCTCACCGTGGCCGACATTCAGCGCATTTACGCCGGCAAGGAGGCGCTGGCCCGCCCCGCCGAGGGATACGCCAGCCGCTTCGGGTGGCCCAGCCGCAGCGTCTTGCTGCTCCCCGAGGAAACGCCCGAGGGTTTGCAGGTGCAGACCATTGGCTTTGGCGCGGGCGTGCCGCTGGTGGGCGCAGGTGAGGGGAGCGGCAGCAACGTGGACCCGATGGTCACGCTGCGCCCCAGCCGCGACGACAAGGGCGAACCCTACCCGTACAAGCTCAGCCGAGACCGCCTGCTGTGGCGCGACCTGAGCGCCCTGCTGCCTGACCCCGCAGCCACCGTGACCGAAGACCGGAAGGGCAAGGTCAAGACCAAACCCGGACGCGCCCCCGAGGTGCTGCTGCACGCCAAGGAGGTGATGGAGCTGGCCCACGCGCAGGCCCAGCCCTCCCTCTCCGGGCGTCCCAGTCAGGACGAGGCTGAAGACTGGGACGCCCCCCTGCCCGACGCCCGCGCCAAGCATCCGGTTATTCCGGTGCAGGTGTTCGGGCAATTGACTGACCAGGGCAAAGCCTTTGCCATGCGGCAGGAGTCGTATACGCTACCGCAGACGTTTATCAAAGATTCGGACGCCTTCAGCAACCATGTCGCGCAGGCCCTGGACGACGCCGCGACTGTGGGCGATGCCCTGCGCCGCTCGGTGTTCGTGCTGGCCCAGGAACTGCTGAGTAAAGGCGGCGACCGCAGCCCCGACCGCGCCGATGTCACCAAGTTGGCCGACCAGATTTCCGCCACTGCGACCTTCTGGCAGTCGCTGGACACGCCGTTTCGCCAGTACCTGCTGGACATCGACTCAGGCCCCGAACAGGCGCTGAGGCGCTGGCACGCGGCCCTGCGGCGCTCAGCCCTGCGCGGCTGGGGTGTGGCCGAGCAGGCCGCCGGAATGAACGCTGCCGGGCTGCGGGCGGTGCAACAGTCGCAGGGGCTGCTGCTTAGAGTGCTGAGCACGCTGCTCAGGGAAGGGGAAACAAGTGACCCAAGCTAGAGAACACAGACCAGATGACCGGCCCGCCCGCTTCGTACATGAACTGGCACGGCTGGAGCGCGGCCCACTGGCACAACTCCGGCGTGGGCTGGGGGGAGACGGGCGCAGCGTGTACTGGCTGGAAGGGCTGTATGTCCGCACCGGCTACGGCGAAGCGCCCAAGCACACCAAGGACGCGCTGCACCTGCTGGCCGGGTTGTACGCGCTCAAGCCGCAGGCCCGCGACGAAGGCGAGGAAAGCGAGGTGCCCGGCGAGGCCGAAGCGGCGGCCAGGGCCGAGGCTGCTCCCACCATAGGCCGGCTGATGGGCCGCCTGTACGTGGCGCAAGGCGCAAGACCCAGCACCGAAAAGCGTTTTCTGGCCCTGCTGGACGCTGACCGCGATGGCCTGAACTAAGTAGCTACCGTGTGTAGATTGCATCATAGGTCGGGCGAAATTCCGCTGAT
>JAUNHF010000289.1 GCA_030524065.1 Deinococcus sp. | reverse complement strand
CCCCAAACTGCTCTGCTGGTGCGCGAGGCGGCCACGTCCTTCGGCAAGGACAACGCCCCGCGCCTGGCCGCTGCCCTGACCTACTTCACCATTTTTGCGCTGGTGCCGCTGCTGATTCTGGCCATCACCTTTCTGACCAGCCTGCTGGCCGATCCCAGCGTGCAGCAGCGCATCGTAGAGTTCCTATCCAGTAATTTTGGTGCGGACGTGGGCCAGGCCCTTCAGACCATGATCGAGAACCAGGACGACAAGGTAGACCTGACCCGTGGGGTCACGACCGGCGCCCTGATCGGTCTGGCGACGCTGGCCTGGGGCGCCACCAATCTGTTCGTGCAGCTGCAAGCCTCGCTCAATGAGCTGTGGAACGTGCCGGCAGAGGCCAGCGGCGGCTTTACTGGGCAACTCAAGACACGCGGCAAGGGCCTGCTGATGGTCCTGGGCTTTGGCGTGGTGATGCTGCTGTTCTTTGCTCTGAACACCTACATGTCGGCCATCGCGCAGCAACTGGGTGAGGCCTGGGGCGCCGGCGCTTTCCTGGCCCGCCTGGGCACCTTGCTGCTGGGTTCGCTGCTGCTGACGGGCGTCTTTGCGGTGATTTACCGGGTACTGCCCAACGTGCGCCTGCAATGGAAAGATGTGCTGGTGGGCGCCGCCATCACGGCCGTGCTGTTTTCTATTTTGCAGGTGATCATCAGTTGGTATTTCGCCAACTTCGCGCCGGGCAGCGCGTTCGGAGCTTATTCCTCCATCATCCTGCTGCTGCTGTGGATCTACTACAACTCCATGATTCTGTTTTTTGGCGCTGAGCTGACCTACGCTTACGCCAAGCACTTTGGCTCCAGCGAGGCCAGCCTGAGCGCCCAGCTCAAGGAAGAAGGCTACCTGACTCCCCGCGAAGCCCGCGCCATTGCCTACGCGGCCGAAACCGGCGGCAGCCTGACCCCGCAGCAGCGTCAGCGGGCCTGGCAGCGCACCACCCGTATGGACCAGCCCCACTCCATGCTGACCATGCAGCAAAGTGCGCCTAAACCCTTGCTGCCCAGCGTCTTTGGTGCCCTGTGGAACGCCCTGAGCGCCGTGCTGGCCGTACCCGCCCTGCTGCTTGCCAAGGCTCTGGGCCTGGGCGGCAAGCGGCAGGTCGTGCAAAAGCGCGTGACCGTCCATACCGACAAAGGCACGCTGTACACCAAGCGCCGTTAAGCAACTGCCTGCCTGGAGCGGCCCTGCGGGGCCGTTTTTTGTTGTGTCAGGGGGGCTGGGCTTCCCTGGACATCGCCCCCAGACGCGCCCACTGCGCAGGACCCGTGGCAGGATAGGAAGCATGATGTCCGCCGTGCCCGCCCGGTCCCTGCCGCCCCGCTTCCAGCCCGCTGATCCCTCGCGGCCCACCATCTTGGTCGCCAACGACGACGGCATCTTCTCGCCGGGCATCAAGGCATTGGCGCTGGCTCTGGCGGAGGTGGGCAACGTGTTCGTGGTGGCCCCGGACGTGGAGCAGTCGGCGGTGGGGCACGGCATCACCATTCGCCGTCCCCTGCGCTTTAAGCACACGGCGGCGGCCGGCTTTGGTGAACAGATTCCCGCTTACCGCGTAGACGGCACCCCGGCCGACTGCGTGGTGCTGGGCGTTCATCTGCTGGCGCGGCCAGACTTGGTGGTCAGCGGAATCAACCTCGGCCCCAACCTGGGCGACGACCTGACCCACTCCGGTACGGTGGCGGCGGCGATTGAGGGGCTGGCGCTGGGGCTGCCGGCCATTGCGTTCAGCCAGCAGGCCCGGCCTGACGGCGAGTACAACTTTGCCGCCGGGGCGGCCTACGCCGCCCGCCTGGCCGCCGAAGTGGCGGCGCGTGGCCTGCCGCCCCGCACCCTGCTGAACGTGAATTTCCCCGGCACAGGCCCCCAGGGTGTGCAGGTGACCGAGGTGGGCATGCACCGCTGGGAAGACCGCATTGACTCGCGCCAGGACCCCGAAGGCCGCGAGTACCACTGGGTCGCCGGCACCAGCACCGCCCCTAGCGAAGAGGATGAGCGCACCGACTACGGCGCCGTGCAGCGCGGCCTGATCAGTGTGTCGCCGGTGCGGCTGGACCTGACCGCCCGTGACCTGATGCCGCAGCTGGGCAGCTACCTGCCGCCGCTCTGAGTAACCGCAGATCCCCACCTTTAACACGGTTCCCACCAACCCTGGCTAGACTGGGGCCCGATGAACGTTGCCAATACCCCCGCGCTTTTGCTGACCGCTCTGCTAGGCCTAGGCACCCTGAGCGCCTGCCAGGAGAACACCACCGCGACCAGCTCAGCCACGACCAGTGAGACAAGCACCACGGCCAGCGAGAGCAGCGCCAGCAGCGCGGCCACTGACGCCAGTGCCGCTGCCACTGAAGACGCTTCGGGCACGGCGACCGCTTCCGGGGCGGCGGCCAGCGCGGCGGAAGTCAGCGAGCCTGGCGAGGTTCCAGCCGGCTACACGGCGTTGGAACCCCTGAGCGGGGAGCCGGTACGCGCCTTTGAGAAACTGCCCGCCGCCGCACTTCAGGAAGGCACCGATTACTACGCGCTGCTGGACACCTCGCGTGGTCAGATCCTGATTGACCTGCTGGAAAAGGACGTTCCAGTCACGGTCAACAACTTTGT
>JAUNHF010000009.1 GCA_030524065.1 Deinococcus sp. | reverse complement strand
CTTGGTGATGGTGGGGCTGCCGAACTTCTTCTCGATAACCACGTTGCGGCCACGCGGGCCAAGGGTCACTTTGACGGCGTTGGCGACAGCGTTCACGCCACGCTCCATGCTGCGGCGGGCCGTTTCGTCGAATACCAGTTGTTTAGGCATGATGTTGCTCCTTTGAAAAGTAAGAGGTCAGAGACCTGGGGACGGCTTGACGGCTTCCCGTTTGCACCTTTTCCCTTTGCACGGGGGACAAAGCCCGGCGCGGCAAAGGGCAGGGCCGGGTTATTCCACGATGGCGAGGATGTCGCGCTCGGACAGCAGGGAGTAGTCCTTGCCTTCCACGCTGACTTCGGTACCGCCATACTTGGCGAAGTAGACGGTGTCGCCCACGTTCACTTCCAGGGCCACGCGCTGGCCGCTGTCCAGCATCTTGCCGGTGCCAACCGCCACGACTTTGCCGCGCTGGCTCTTTTCCTTGGCGGTGTCGGGCACGTACAGGCCACCGGCGGTCTTCTGCTCTGCTTCTTCAATGATTTCGACCAGTACACGGTCTCCGAGGGGTTTCAACATGGTGGGACCTCCTTGAAATGGGGTAAGGGATGGAAAAAACGCTCCAGCGACCTGCCGCCAGAAAACAGTGTCCAGGACAGACCACAGGGCTTTCTCCTTGGGGTCAAGCTAAAGTCAGAGACACAAAAATGTCAAGTGGCCCTCCCAACAAATCTGAGTCGCCAAGACTCAACTTGTGTGTAGGACATGGTTTTGCAGCGGGCCAAAAGCCGGAGGGCAGTAGGATGCATATATGTTTTGGATATATATCCCTGCCGACCCACTTCTGGGGCGCCACTGATGGCGGCCAGACCGGTCATTTTGCGGCGCCGCGAGTGGGGGGCGGCGCTCGAACGGTTGGGCCACACCCCACTGAGCGTGGCGCGGCTGGACGTGGATCACTTCGCGCAGCTGGCCGAACAGCTGGGGCGCACCGAAGCCGAACAGCTGCTGCGCGGGCTGGAGCGCCTGCTGACCGCTGAGCTGCCCTCCGACGCGGTGCTGGGTCAGCTCAGCGAGGACGAATACGCTGTGTTGCTGCCCGAAACCCTACCCGAAACCGCCCTGCGCCTGATGGACGCGGTGGTGCGGCAATTCGGCCGGCACCGTGACCCGCGCTGGCCGCGCAGCGTGGGCCTCAGCGCCGGGGTCGCCGCCCAGCCCGCCCACGCCCGCTCCCCTGCCGCGCTGCTGCTGGCCGCCGACGAAGCCCTGCACCGTGCCAAGCGTGAGGGCCGGGGCCGCGCCTGTCTGTACACCCCGGCCAAAATGGTCCTGAAAAGCAACTACTACCCGCGCAGCCAGCTGGACCGCCTCAAAAAGCGTGCCAAAGCGGAAGGCCGCAGCGAAGCGGATGTGCTGCGCTCGGCGCTGGAGGCGTATCTGGCAGAAGGGTAAGGGGAGCATAAGCCCAGCTGCACAAACCGGGCGACACAAGCTTCAGCCCAGTTGCCGCACCAGCGCCCGCATCCCCGAGGTGTCTACGCGGTCCGCTGTAATTTCCATCAGCACGCTGTCAAAGCGCTCCTGACCCAGCCGCACGGCCCCGGTCCGCCGCCCGATTTCGCGGAAACCCACCTTCTCGTAGGCGCGAATGCCCCGAATGTTGTAGGCAAAGACACTCAGCTGAATGTTGTACAGGCCCAGGAAGTACATCCCGTACTCCACCATCAGGGCCACCGCTTCTGTGCCGTAGCCGCCGCCCCAGTAATCAGGATTGTGGACGCTGACACCCAGCTCGGCGGTGCCGTGGCGGTGGTTGATGCCGCGCAGGTCCAGGCCGCCGATCAACCGCTCGGTCCCGCGCTCGTAGATGCCAAACGTGACCTGCTCGGGGCTGCTTTTGCTCACGTTCTCGAAATAGGCTTCTTCGTCCTGCAAGCTAAACGCTGCGCCAAAAGCCCCCAAGTAGGCGGTCAGCTCCAGGTTGGCGAAATAGCGCGCCAACTCCGGCACATCCTCGCGGCGCAAGCGGGCCAGCACGACTTTGTCGCCAGTCAGAACAGGAAACAGTTCGCTCATGGCCCAGGCTAACGCTGGCCGGGCTGCCGCCGCTTACGCCAGATGGCGTACGGTTCCGGCGGGCCTATACACAGGGCCAGCCCACCCGCCGCCTCCTTTTGACCCGCCCATTTGCGCTAAAAAAGGAAGTTATGAGTGCGCCTGCCCCCGTCTACCCTATTCGCCTGTACGGCGACCCCGTGCTGCGCCGCAAAGCCCGGCCCCTGAAGCACACCGACACCCTGCAAGTGCCCGGCTTCGCGCCCCAGAGCCTGCGTGAAGTGGCAGACGCCATGCTGGAAACCATGTTTGCCGCCCGTGGCGTGGGCCTGGCTGCGCCGCAGGTGGGCCTAGGCGTGCGGCTGTTTGTGGCGGTGGAATACGATGACAACGAAGAAGAAAACGAGGGCAAGGACGTGCCGCTCAAGTCCCGCGTGCTGCGCGAATACGTGATGCTGAACCCCAAGCTGACGGTCATCAACAAGAAAAAGGACCGCTCAGAGACGGAAGGCTGCCTGAGCATTCCCGACATTTACGAAGAAGGGGTGCCGCGAGCCCGCGCCGTGCGGATGGAGTACACCGACCTGGACGGCGGCGCGCAGACGGTGGAGGCCGAGGATTATCTGGCCCGCGTCTTTCAGCACGAATACGACCATCTGGACGGCAAACTGTTTTTGGACCACCTGCCGCAGGACGTGGTCAACGACCACCGCGCCGCCCTGCTCGCCATGCAGCGCCAGGCCCGGCTGAACCTGGACCGCTTGGCGCAGCAAGCCCGGTCCGGCGAGGAGCACCGTGACGAGCGGCTCTGAGGCGGCGGCCGCCATCCGCCGGGTGACCTTTTTCGGGTCGCCGGCCTTTGCGCTGCCGGTGCTCGAAGCGCTGCATGGGGCGTTTGAGGTGGTGCTGGTGGTCAGTCAGCCGGACAAGCCGGTGGGACGGGGCCTCAAACTGACCCCGCCGCCGGTGGCCGCCCGCGCCGCCGAGCTGGGGCTGAAGCTGACCCAACCCCGCAAGTTGCGCGGCAATGCCGAGTTTGAGGCCCAACTGCGTGAGTCGGGCGCCGAAGTCGCCGTGACCTGCGCCTACGGGAAGCTGCTGCCCCAGAGCCTGCTGGACGCCCTGCCCTACGGCTTTTTGAACACCCACACCAGCTTGCTGCCCCGGTACCGGGGCGCGGCCCCTATCCAGTGGGCCCTCATCCGGGGCGAAACCGTCACCGGCACCACCATCATGCAGACCGACGCGGGCATGGACACCGGCCCGGTACTGCTGCAAGAGAGCCTCATCATCGCGCCGGAGTGGACGGCGCTGGACCTGAGCGCGGCGCTCTCGCAGCAGGCAGCCCGGCTGGCCGTGCAGGCCGTGCGCGAGCGGCCCAGGCTGACGCCGCAGCCACAGGACCATGCCCAGGCCACCCACGCGCCGCTGCTGACCAAGGAAGACGGCTTTGTGCGCTGGACGGATTCGGCTGCGGCCATCGTCAACAGGTACAGAGGCGTGGCCGCCTGGCCGCAGACCACCGCTTTTCTGGGTGGCGCCCGCCTCAAGCTGGACGGGCTGAGCGTGGCACCGTCGGGCCATGGCGAGCCGGGAACGGTGCTGGATATGGGCGGCGACACCCTGCTGGTAGCCGCCGGTCAGGGAAGCGCCGTGCAAATTCGGACCGTGCAGCCGGCCAGCAAGAAGCCGCAAGCGGCAGCCGCCTGGGCCGCCGCTCAGGGGCTGCGTCCCGGCAGCCGCTTTGACCTGTGGGAACCGGAACCGGCGGGCCACTAAGCGCGTAGTGAGCGGCATGAGCCTGCAAAACGTGAGTTTCCCTGTCCAGATGGAATTTCGCCTGAGTGTCCGCACCGAGATTCGGGTGACGGACGCTCAGGGGAATCTGCTGGCGGTGGTCAAAGAAAAAATGTCTACGGCGACGAAGCCAAGCGCGAGCAGCTCTACTCCATCCGGGCCAAAGGGCTGCTGGCGGGGGCCATGGACTGGAAGGCCCAGCGCATGATTGTGGCTGAAGGGGGCCGCCCGGTGGGTGCGCTGGGCTCGCAGGGCGTGCGGACCCTCTGGGGGGCTGCCTATGACTTGCTCGACGGCCAGGGCCACCCCCGCTACACCATCCGCGACGACAAACCCTGGATGAGCTTTGTAGAAGGCGCGGTGGACGCGATTCCCTTTGTCGGTAATTTCCTGGCACTGGGAGTTGATTATCTGGTGAACCCCACCTATACGGTGCGTGACGCGGCAGGCGCAGAAGTGGCCCGCATCAGCAAAGAGCGCTCGCTGCTGTCGCGGCGCTTTACTGTGCAGGAACTGCGGCCCATCACCGGCCCAGACGCCGAACTGCTGCTGACCGGCCTGATTCAGCTGGTGCTGCGCGAGCGCGACCGGGGCTAACCAGACTGGGATTGGCCAGCAGGCCGGGCCGGGGGTGCATCACTTTTTGAAGCTGGGCACTACTTTTTGAAGCCAGGCACGGCGTCGCCGTAGACCGCGTAGGCATCGCAGCGCTCACGCAGCACGCAGCGGCCACACTTGGGGGCGTTCCAGGTGCAAATCTGTTGGCCGTGTTTCAGCAGGTGGATGTGCAGGTCGTACAGCAGCGGCGGGTCGGGCGGGAGCAAGGCCAGCAGGGCGCGGTGGGCCGCCTGCTCTCCCATCTTGGGGAGGGTGCCCACCCGCGTGTTGATGCGGTGGACATGGGTATCCACCGGAAAGACGGGCCGGGCAAAGTTGAACAGCAAGACCAGCGAAGCCGTCTTCACTCCCACGCCCGGCAGGTCGGTCAGCCACCGCAGGGCCTCGGCCACCGGCAGCTCGGCCAGAAAGTCCAGGTCGTAGCCGCTGCGCTTTTCGCGGATGGCCTTTAGGGTGGCCTGGATGCGGGGGGCTTTTTGCTCGGGGTAGTTGGAGCGGCGAATAGCGTGCGCGACCTGCTCTACCGGGGCGGCGGCGATTGCGTCCCAGTCGCCCAGCTCTCGTAGCTCGGCGTAAGCGGCGTCCTCGTCACGCCAGTTCGTGCGCTGCGAGAGAATGGTACTGATCAGCTCGTGCATCGGCTCACGGCGGGGCACCAGCGGCTTCTCGCCGTATTCGGCCAGCAACTGCTCACGCATCCACAGCAACAGGGCCGCCCGCTCCTCCGCCGGTTGCTCGGCGTTGAGGGAGGGGGCGGCCTGCGGAAAAAGGGACGCTTCAGACACGGTGTTGAGTTCAGTCGCGCTCAGCGTCGGCACCGTCTTCTGTGCCGTGTGCGCTGCTGCGGCTGCCCTCGGCGGGGTCCTGGGTGCTTACCCGGGGCACGTCGGGTTGCTGGCGGTCCTCGTCGCGCTCTCCCTCGGCGGCGTCCTGGCTGGAAGCGTTCTGGTACTTCAGATCATCGCTGTTGGTCATGCTCTGAGGGTGACACGCCCGCACCACACCGAAAGCGGCAATCAGCTCAAGGAGCGTTTAGTGTTCTGCTCAGCCGCTGCGGGGCAGGGCGCCCGCGTCCCACAGCCGCTGCTCGCGGGCCAGCGTCTCGCCGTGTACGGCCAGAATGTCCGCGTTGCCCTGCACACCCCGCTCTTCCAGGGCGCGGGCGGTGGCCGTGTCCAGGTAGGCCATCCGCAGCAGCTCGGCGCTGCTCAGGCCGTCGCGGGTGTTTTTCACCCCGCGTTCGCGGCGCAGGGCCGCGCTGTTCATGCCCAGCACCGAGCGGTTGCTCAGGCTACCCAGCTGCCGGTACACGGCGCCGTGCCCACCCCGGCGGGCCACAGTGCTCAGCAGCTCGCGGCGGGCCTCGGTGCTTTCCAGCCGGGCGGCCAGCCAGCGCCGCTCGGCGGGGTCGGGGTTGCGCTCGGCAATCTGGGCGGCCAGTTTCACATCGCCCTGCATGGCCGCGCCCAGCAGCTCCTGCGCCCGCTTGCGCCAGCGCCGCGCCGCCGGGGTGTCCAGCCGGAAGGCCAGCGCCGTGAACTCGGTCACGCTGAGGGTCGGCTCGGGGCCTTCCCCAAAATCACGCTTGGGGCTGCGCAGACCGTGCTTGTCGCTGAACCAGTCCCAGTCCACCCGGCCCGCGTCCAGTTGCTCCAGTGCCGCCGCGGCCCGGAGCAGCCCGTCAGAGCTGACCGGCAGACGGACACTGCCAAATTCCAGAGTCAGAGGAGCGTTCTTCATACAGATATCTTAGCATAAATTATGTAAATGACATAATTATGGTAAGCCTTTTCGTTTCTGCCGGCTTGCGCCAACTACTCGTTTCTGCCGGCAGTTGGTCTGCCCCGCCCGGACCGATCAGCGGCGGCCAAGCGGCCTGCCTCCTGGCACTGGCCCGGCCTATTTCCGGCAGCCCAGCACCTTCATCATTTCCGCGCTCATATACCGCATCTCGTCGGGCGTGCCCAGCGAAAGGCGGTTCCAGCCCCCGTAGGCGGGAAAGTCGCGCCCCACCGCAATATGCAGTTCGCTCATCCGGCGGCGGTAGCCGCGGTTGCCGCCTACGCTGGCGGGCAGCTCGTGAAATACAAAGTTACCGTTTGGCCCCACGTAGCGCAGGCCCAGGCGCTCCAGCGTCTGCACCACGATGCCCCGGGCTTCCAGCGTTTGTTCCAGGCTGTGACGCTGAAACTCGGTATCGGCCAGCGAGGCGCGGGCGGCCAGCAGGCCCGGCAGGCCCACCGGCATTTCGGGCACAAAGGCCGCAAACAGCCGGGCGTCCTCGGCGGTAGAAAGACTGTAGCCCACCCGCAGCCCCGCCAGCCCATGCAGCTTGGAAAAGGTCCGGACCACCGCCACGTTCGCCAGCCCCTCGCGCACCCAGGCGTCGGCGGCCACAAAGCGCGGGTCATCCACGAATTCCACGTAGGCTTCGTCTATCAGGAAAAATGTGTCGGGAGCGCCCGTGACCCAGGCTTTCAGCTCGGCGCTGGAAACCACCGTGCCGGTAGGGTTGTTGGGGTTGCACAGATAGACGATGCTCTGCCCGGCAAACTCCTCGCAGGCCGCCCGCAGGCCCAGCAGGTCAGCTTCCAGGTTGTCCAGCAGCGGCACGCCACGCACCGGCAGGCGGCGGGCCGCGGCCGCCGTCTGGCCCGCGTCGAAGGTGGGCAGCGGCATCACCACCTGCGTGGCTTGCCCGGCGTCCTGCGCCCGGCGGGCCACCGCTTCCACGGTGATGTGGATACTCTGCGACGAACCCGCGCCAAGCACCACCTGCTGTGGGCGCACGCCGTGATGTTCGGCCAGTGCCGCGACCAGCTCGGTCTGGGGCGCATCCGGGTAGCGGTTGACCCGGCTCAGGCCGCCTTCCAGAGCCTGACGGGCCAGCGGCGAGACCCCGAGGTTGTTCTCGTTGAAGTGGAGCAGCAGACGCCGGTCCGCGCTAGGAGGGGTGAACATGGGAGGAGTGTACTGTCCTGCTTTGGCTGGCCTGCATGCCACCCTCTTACCGTGCCGCCAGTCCCAGCGGGGCGAGCCTGCCCCTGTGTTCACCACAGCGCCCTGTGCGTTGCCTACTCTGGGGTCATGACCAGCTTCCTGCCTTTTGCCCGGCCTGCCCGCCTGCGCCCCCTGCTGACCCTGGCCCTGGTGCCCCTGCTGGCGGCCTGCCAGGGTGCGCCGCGCCTGCCCGCCGACCATGACCTGAGCGGCACCATCAGCGGGGAGTGGCGCTCAGGCGCCAAGCTGCGCCTGAATCTGGTGGGCGCCGGCTTTCCGCAGGCGCTGACCAGCACCTCCAACCTCCAGCAAAATGTCGTCCAACAAGGTGACGGCTGGAGCTTTGGCGTGGACCTGCCGGCCCTGCCCGCAGCCGCCGGAGCCTATCAGGTCATCGCGTTTGACGACACCAACGGTAACGCCAAATACGACGCCGGCGAGCCGTTTGCCCGCAACACCCAGTTCCTGGTCTTCAGCGTGCAGCCGGGGCAGTTTCCCGGGTTCAAGTACGGCGACTGGCTGAATATTCCGCCCATGCAGGTCAGCCGGGGATGGAACGTGTATGACACTTCGCTGCCCGCAGGCGCAGCGAACCCCCGTCCAGCCGAGCACCTCAGCAGCTACGACCTCCAGCGCAAGCCTTGAGCCCTTCCCGCTGAGCCCACACCCAGGTGCGCCAGCGGCAGTTGGCGGCTCAGCGGGCGGAAGAATCCACGTAAGCTTCCAGCGCGTCCAGATTCAGGATAAAAGGACTGCGCTGGCGCACGATGGCACCTTCGCGGCGCAGCTTGTGCAGCGAGTGGCTGACTGTTTCGCGGGTGGCTCCGATCATGCGGGCCAGGTCTTCTTGGTTCAGTTTCAGGTTCAGCTCGGTGCCTTCGGGATGCTTGACGCCGAACTCGCGGCCCAGCCGGGCCAGCAGGCTGGCGACGCGCTCGCCGGCCGAGTAGGCATTGACCGTCGCGCACCAGTGCTGGGCCTCAAACAGCCGGTGGGTCAGGATACTGATCAGTTTGAGGGACAAGCCTGGGCACAGCTGAATCAGGCGGCGCAGTTCGTCCTGCGGCAGGGCAAGCAGCTCGGTGTGTTCCAGCGCTTCGGCCTGGGTGGGCCGGCGCTCGCCGGGGCGCAGCTGCAATTCACCGAAGCTGCCCTGAGTGCCGACCACGCCCAGAATCGCTTCTTTGCCGTTGGGAAACAGCTTGTAGACCTTGACCATACCGCTGCGGACCAGGTAAAGCGCGTCGGCCGGGTCGTCCATGCGGTAGATCACTTCGCCGGCGTGATAACTGCGGGTCAGGGTGATGGTCGCCAGACGCTCCAGCTCGTCCAGCTCCAGATCAGCAAACAGATCCATGTGTTTCAGGTGCCAGACCAGGCTGGGATTTTCGGAAGTCGTCACAGTAATTTCAGTACTCCTGATACAGCAGAAATTTAAAAAGCCCCTTTCCGACAGGGAAAAGGGAACCCGAAAGTTCAACCCCGGCAGCAGCCCGGCAGGCAGGATCATCCGGCTTCTGGGCAAGTCCTGCCCAGCCGATCTCTCCTGCCGGGCGCAGCGAACCTGCTCAGCGGCAGAGACCTCGCAAACGCACTTGGGAAACGGCCATTCTCCGCGAAGATAGTCCAGCCTGCCCATCAGCAGAGAGAGGAGTGACACGGTTGCCTCAGCTGTGCCACGACAACGCCAGTACAATGTGCCAATTATAGGGCAGACTCATCTCCAGCACTATGTAAATCTTCATCCTTGCCCGCTTCGTCCGGGCGCCTGCTGTCCGCCTGCGCCTCCCCGCAGGCCCACGCCCCCCCAACAAGCCGATTGACCCGGCCTTGCGGAAAATATTAGACTGGGTTCAAGTTTCTGAACCTTCACCTCCCGGGCAATATCCCGGCCCCTGCGGGAAGCCCGCTCCCTGCGCCGCTCGCCTCTGACCGGGCGCCGCGATCCCAGCGCGGCGGCCCGGCCGGGGATGACCTCACAGCCCGCCCATCCCAGTTCGCTCTGCCTGCTTTTCCCAAGGAGAATGCCTATGCCTCAGTACAAAGCTCCCCTACGTGATTTCCGCTTCGTGATGAATGAACTGCTGGACGCCCCAGCGCAGCTGGCCCAGATGCCCTTTTATCAGGACAACGAAACCGCCGACGCCGACCTGATGAACCAGGTGCTGGAAGAAGCCGCCCGCTTTGTAGAAGGCGAGCTGCTGCCACTGAACCAAGTGGGCGACCAGCAGGGGTGCCAGCGCAGCGAAAACGGCGACGTGAAGACGCCCGACGGCTTTAAGGCCGCCTACCAGAAGTACGTGCAGGCCGGCTGGCCCGCCCTGGACGCCGATCCCCAGTGGGGCGGTCAGGGGATGCCCCACACCGTCGCCAACGCCATGCTGGAAATGATGAACAGCGCCAACATGGCCTGGGCGATGTATCCGGGCCTGACCCATGGCGCCGTCAGCGCCCTGAGCGAAGTGGGCAGCCCGGAGTTGCAGGCCCTGTACCTGCCCAAGCTGGTCAGCGGTGAGTGGACCGGCACCATGTGCCTGACCGAGCCGCACGCCGGCACCGACCTGGGCATCATCCGCACCAAAGCGCAGGATAGCGGCGACGGCACCTACGCCATCACCGGCACCAAGATCTTTATCAGTGCCGGCGAGCACGATTTTACCGACAACATCATCCATCTGGTGCTGGCCCGCTTGGAAGGCAGTCCCGAAGGCACCAAGGGCATTTCACTGTTCGTGGTTCCCAAGTTCATCCCCGGCGCAGACGGCACCCCCGGCGAGCGCAACAGCGTGGTATGCGGCAGCCTGGAACACAAGATGGGCATTCACGGCAACGCCACCGCCGTGCTGAACTTTGACGGCGCCAAGGGCTGGCTGGTGGGCGAAGTCAACCGTGGGATGAACCACATGTTCATCATGATGAATGCGGCCCGGCTGGGCACCGGGTTGCAGGGCCTGGGCCTGGGCGAAGTGGCTTATCAGAACGCTGTGGCCTACGCCAAAGACCGCATCCAGATGCGCGCCGAGCCCCGCGTGAATCCCGGCGAGCAGGCCGACCCCATCATCATTCACCCCGACGTGCGCCGCATGCTGATGACCGGCCGCGCCTACAACGAAGCGGGCCGCGCCCTGGCGCTGTGGCTGGCGCTGGCACTGGACACCGAAGCGCACCACCCAGACGGGGCCAAGCAGAAAGAAGCCGCCGACACTGTGGCGCTGCTGACCCCCATTGCCAAGGCCTTTATGACCGACAACGGCTTTAACGTGGCTGTGCAGAGCCAGCAGGTCTTCGGCGGTCACGGCTACATTGCCGAGTGGGGCATGGAACAGTACGTGCGCGATGCCCGCATCGGCCAGATCTACGAAGGCACCAACGGCATTCAGGCCCTGGACCTGCTGGGCCGCAAGGTTCTGATGGACGGCGGCAAGAAGTTGCAGGCGCTGGCCGGCACGCTGCAAGCTTTTGCCGACGAGCACGAAGACGACGAAGTCGTGGGCGAGTACATCACCCAGCTGGGTAAGGCCGCCAACCAGCTCGCCACCCTGACCATGCTGGTGGGCCAAAAGGCGATGGACAGCGGAGCAAAAGGCCCAGACGAGATCAACGCTGTGGCGGTGGACTACCTGCGCTACTTCGGGCACGTGGTGTACGGCTACCTGTGGGCCCGCATGGCCAAGATTGCCGCCGACAAGGTCGCTGCTGGGCAGGATTCGGACGGCTTTTATCAGGCCAAGCTGGACACTGCCAAGTTCTACTTTGACCGCCTGTTCCCCGAAACCAAGAGCCTGTCGCAGACCATCAAGGCCGGCGGCGAGAGCCTGGACTTTGACCTGAAAGGCATGTTCGGCTTCGAGCCTGAGCACGCCTAAAGCGCCTCTGCACGCCTGGGGCTGACCCTTAGCGTGACCCAGCGCCTCCGCCCCTGCGGCTGGGGCGCTTTTGTTGGCCGAGGAGCATACCCCATCCCCTGCCAGCCGCACTGCTGCCAGGCCGGCCCAGCGGTTACACAGGCCGGCCCAACCATTACAATAAATACGCCCAAAGTTGCGGGCCGCACACCGAAGCATGCTCCTGAGCCATTGCATGTCCCTGCGGCCCCTTAGTGCTGAAACTGCTGAACCGGTGGCCGAACCCATCCTGCGGCAAGGAGGAGGTGAACGAATGAATCCTATGCAAGCTGACCCCGAACCCCCCAGTTCCAGACCGGCGGCCCGTCATTCTTCGCCCCTGACCCTGCTTTTCCGGGAGGTTCACCCATGCTCTACACTGCTGCACTGACATTTTCCGGGGCCAGCCGATGCTGACCTACTACCGCTCGGTGGGCGGCCGGCTGACCACCATTGACAGCTATACCGACGGCTGCTGGATCAACGCCACCGACCCCACCATCGAGGAGCTGGCCCGCATCAGCCGCGAGACGGGGCTGGACATTGACGTGCTGAGCTATCCGCTTGACCCCGACGAACGCTCACGCTTTGAGCGGGAGGACGGCGAACTGCTCATCATCATGCAGACCAGCTACCGTCTACCCGAAGACAGCGATATTCCTTACGACACCGTGCCACTGGGCATCCTGCACACCGACCACTGCCTGGTGACCATCTGCGCCATAGAAAATCCGCTGATCCGCGACGTGGTGAGCGGCTTTGTGCGGCGCATCAGCACGGCCAAGAAGAACCGGCTGACCCTGCAGCTGTTCCTGCGTAACGCCCAGCGCTTCTTGATCGACATTCGCCAGATTAACCGCGACGTGGAGCAGATCGAAGACCGGCTGGAAAACAGCACCCGCAACGAAGAACTGCTGGACCTGCTGAACTTTGAAAAAAGCATGGTGTACTTCATCACCGGCCTCAAGGCCAACGAGGCGATGATGGAGCGGGCCAAGCGCGACCGGATTTTTCAGACCTACGAAGACGACGCCGACCTGCTGGACGACGTGCTGATCGAGAACCTCCAGGCGATCGAGATGGCGACCATCACTTCTAACATTCTGGGCAGCATGATGGGCGCCTTTGGCAGCGTGATCAGCAACAACGTGAACCAAGTGATGAAGACGCTGACGGTCGTGTCGGCCATCTTCCTGCCGCTGACCTTTATGGCGGGCATCTGGGGCATGAACTTTGAGTACATGCCGGAGCTGAACCAGCCCTGGGGCTACGGCGCGGCGCTGAGCAGCATGCTGGCCGTGGCGCTGGGCATGTTCTGGCTGTTCCGGCGGCAAGGCTGGTGGTAGCAGGGCCCCTCCTTGGCCTACTCCCGCACCGCCGTATGCCCCTTCTCGCAGCTGCGGCCCGCTTCCGGGGCGGTGGCCGCGTCCACGAACTCGCTGACAAACTGGCCCAGGCGGGGGTCGCCCACGCGGTCGGCGGTCAGCTGGGCATTCCAGGCGGTGGCGGTGACAGCGGCTTCTTGCTGCGGCTCGGGGCTGAGCAGCACCTTGCGGCCCTTTGCCAGGGCCTTCAGCGCCGCCGGATCGGGCACCCGGTCGGGGCGGTAGGTGAGCCACACGGCCCCATGTGAGAGGCTGTGCAGCGCATATTCCGGATAAAGCGGCGCCGCGTACACGCCGCAGCTTTGCCACAGGGGGTTGTGGTCGCCGTAGGGCGGCGGCGTCAGGTCGTAGGCCAGCGAGCCGGAGCGGTGCTGCCCGGCTGGGGCCTCGTAGCGCAGCACGCCTGCCAGGTGCCGCTCGGGCGCGGGGCCGCAGGCAGACAGAGGCAGGAGTAAAACAGTAAGGCAGAGGCGGCGCACGTTCCACATAGTAAAAGAGCAAAGTACGGAGAGCGGGGGGCCGGTCAGCTGGCCCTCCACTCTCCGTACTCCTGGCTTATTTGCCGACCAGGAAAATGTTGGGCCAGGGACGGTAGTTGCTCTTCAGGGTTTCCTTTTTGAACACCTGACCGTCACGGACGAACAGGCGGTCCACTTCCAGGGTGCCGCCAGGCATCGCCCAGTCAATCTGCTGGCGCTGACCGGCAGCCAGCTTGGAGCTGACGATGGTGCGGTCGGCGGGCGCGGGGATGGTCTTGATGACGCGCGGCTCGCTCAGGCGCACCTCAAAGTCGCGGGGGTTGCCAAAGGCATACACATTGAACTCGCCGGTGGCGTCGTTCCAGTCGGTCTGGAACCAGATGGCCCCGCCAGTATCGTTCCTGAACTTGAGGTCCAGGCTGGGCTGGTAGATGGCGGCGTCCAGGCCCTGCGGCTTGTAGTAGCCCACCTGATAGGAGTGCGGCGAGCGCTCCAGCACCGGCAGGCCGGCCCGGTACAGGCTGCGGAACACCGTGGTGCTGACCTGACAGATGCCGCCGCCCAGACCGTCCTCGGTGCGGTCACCGGCAATCACCAGACCGTCCACATACCCCGCAGCCCGGTTGATGGGGCCGAGGAACTGGTTAAAGGAAAAGGTGCCGCCCTCGAACAGACGGTCTTTAAACTTGGAAGCGCCCACGTGGATGTTGGTCATGCGGGCCGCCGAGCTGCCCTTGTAGTTGGTGTTGCCGGTGCCCAAGTGCCCGGTGATGCCCCGGCTGATAAAGAAGTTCAAGTCTCGCTCGGGGGCCGTCTGAGACTGCACCTTGACCTGCGCGGGCTTCATGGCCGGGTCCTTGATGGCGGCCAGCAGGGCGGCGCGGGCAGCCTCCGGGTCCAGCTTGAAGCGGTCGTACTGCACCAGCACCCACCCGCCCTGCTGCTGCTCGAAGCGGGCGCCGCCGCCCTTCTCCTGCTCGGTCAGCCAGCGGTCCAGGTCTTGGCCCAGGCTCTGCGTGATGACGCCGCGCTGACGGATGATGGCGGCGCGCTCGGCTGGAATCCGCAGTTCGCGGGTCACGGGAACGGTGGTCTTTTGGCCGGCGCGGTAGGCCGGTACCTGCGCCTGGAACCCGAGCACCAGCGGCGCGGCGGCCCGCGACTGCGCGGGCACGGAGGATTGCTGAGATTTCGGAATGGAGGTGGTCTGGGCCTGGGCAGAGGCAGCGCCCAGCACCAGTCCTACCGAGAGCAAGAGGGAAATAGCCTTCATCTGGCTAGTATTTCAAGTCCCGGCCGGACAATGGCAAGTTGTCTTACCGGAGCCTTTACGCTCAGCTGTGGCTCAGGCTTCGCTCATGCGTTCAGCGGCGCTGGCTTCGGTGTGGGCCAGCTGCCGGGCGATCTCGGCCACGGCCTGCTCGGCGTGAATGCGGCCATTTTCGATAAACACCTGATTGGTGCGCCCTGCGTAGCCAGCGCTGCCCGCCACGAACAGGCCCGGCACGGTGCTTTCGTGGTGCTCGCTGAGGACCAAGCACCCGTCGGCCTGCTCTGCCATGTCCAACCCTCCCAGAAAGTCCAGGTCCGGCAGGTAGCCGGTCATGGCAAAGGTAAAGTGCGTGGGCAGCAAGAAGGTGGTGCCGTCCTCACGCTGCACGCGCACGGCGTCCGGGAGGATTTCCACCACCTGCGAGCGGAAATGCGCGGCAATGCGCCCCTCTTTAATGCGGTTTTCGAGGTTGGGCTTGACCCAGTACTTGACGGTGGAGCGGATGCCTTCGCCGCGCACCACCATCGTGACGTTGGCCCCGGCGTTCATCAGGTCCAGGGCGGCGTCGGCGGCAGAATTGCCCGCCCCGATGATGGTCACGTTCAGCCCGAAAAAGGGGTGCGCCTCGGTGTAGTAGTGGCTGACATTTTCGCTGTCCTCACCGGGAATCCTCAGCGGCACGGGGCTGTCGTAGTAGCCGGTCGCCACCACCACGCGCCGGGCTTCCACCACGTCCTGGTGGCCGTCCTGCGCCTCTACTGCCAGGGTGAAACCGGCGGGCGCAGCGTGGACCTTTTCTACGCGGGTGTACTGCCGCACGTTCAGCCGCTCAGCCTGCGTCACCTTGCGGTAGTACTGCAAAGCGTCCGTGCGCTTGGGCTTGTCGAAGGGACTGACAAACGGGTGCCCGCCGATTTCCAGCTCCGGCGCCGTGGTAAAGAAAGTCATGTCGGTGGGATAGTCAAAAATGGCGTTGACCACGCAGCCTTTTTCAAGGACCACGTAGCTCAGGCCAGCGCGCTTGCAGGCGATGGCCGCCGCCAGCCCCACCGGGCCGCCGCCCACGATGGCGACATCGTACAGGCCGCCCTGCGGCTGTGGGTTGGGAAGGTCGGGATTGGGTTCGGTCGCAGAAAAGGTCGTCATGTATTTAGTATTCCACCCCCCTGCGCGGGGGACCGTGAACCGGGGAGCTGACCATTTGCCCCTCCCTTCCCCTGGCATAGTAAGGGGGCATGCCGGACTATGACCTGATTGTGATGGGAGCAGGGCACAACGCCCTGATCACCGCCGCTTACGCCGCCCGCGCTGGCCTGAAGGTGGGGGTGTTTGAGAAGCGTCACATGGTCGGGGGGGCCGTGAGCACCGAAGAAG
The DNA here is from genome assembly GCA_030524065.1 of Deinococcus sp. GTDB lineage: Bacteria > Deinococcota > Deinococci > Deinococcales > Deinococcaceae > Deinococcus. The sequence continues at coordinate 3,781 of JAUNHF010000009.1, read as the reverse complement.
TGGTGCCCGGCTACCGCTTTGACTACGGCGGCAGCGCCCACATCCTGATTCGGCTGACCCCGGTGGTCCGCGAGCTGGAACTGAGCCGCTTCGGGCTGCACTACCTGGAGCTGGACCCGCTGTTTCACTGCTATGACGGCGACGAGTTCGGGGCGGGGCCGTGGTACGTGTACCGCGACGCCGAGCGCACCGCCGCCGAGCTAGACAGTCTCTTTCCCGGTCAGGGCGAGGCGTACCGCCGCTTTTTGCACGACTGGACCCCGATGGCCGAAGCCGTCGCGGAGCTGTTCATGTCTTCCCCCGGCCCGCTGGAACTGGGCAAGATGGCGATGAAATCCACCGGCAAGGGGGGCGACGCGGCCCGCAACCTGGCGCGGATTTTGCGGCCCTACGGCGAGGTGGCCCGCGAATACTTCAGCGAGGAGCGGGTCAGCAGTCCCCTGAGCTGGATGGCGGCGCAGAGCGGCCCCCCACCGTCCGACCCCCTCAGTGCGCCCTTTTTGCTGTGGCATCCGCTGTACCACAAGGGCGGCGTGGCGCGGCCTAAAGGCGGCAGCGGCGGCCTGACCCGGGCGCTGGCGCGGGCGATAGAGGCTTACGGCGGCGAAATTCACCTGAACGCCGCCGTACAGGACATTCTGGTGGAAGGCGGGCGGGCGGCCGGTGTGCGGCTGGCCGGAGGCGACACCTACACCGCCCGCGCCGTGCTGGCCGGGTCACACGTGCTGGCGGCAGCGGACGCCCTGCCCGGCGAGTACGTGCCGCAGGCCGCCCGCGATGTGCGGGTGGGCAACGGCTTTGGGCTGGTGCTGCGGCTGGCGCTGGACGGGCAGGTGGACTACCGCCACGGCCAGAATGAAGCGGGGCGCACCGGCCTGGGCCTGCTGGTCCGCGACGAGCGGCAGATTCTGCGCGGTTACGGCGAGTATCTGGCGGGGCAGCCCACGGCCGACCCGCCTATTGTCGCCATGAGCTTTAGCGCGGTGGACGATTCGCTGGCCCCACCGGGGTCCGACGTGCTGTGGCTATGGGCGCAGTACTACCCCTTCGAGCTGGCGCACGGCAGTTGGGCCACACGCACCGCTGAGGCCCGCGACTCCGTGCTGAATGCTTTTGAACGCTACGCTCCTGGCACCCGCGAGAAGATCGTGGGCGAGCTGGTCCAGACACCGCAGTGGCTCAATGACCACCTGCACCTGCTACGCGGCAACGTGATGCACCTGGAAATGACGATGGACCAGATGTTCTCGCTGCGGCCCTGGCTGGGCGCGGGCATGTACCGCTGGCCGGGCGTGCGGGGGCTGTACCTGACCGGAGCCAGCACTCACCCCGGCGGCGGCATTATGGGAGCGTCGGGCCGCAATGCGGCGCGGGTCATTGTGGGCGACCTGACCCGGCGGGGCTGGCAGTGAGCGCCCCTAAAACTGCATGGAGCAGTAGACCATGACCTACCTGCAATTCCACCTGGTATTTATCGTGCCGCCGCTGCTGCTGCTGCTGTGGCTGACCGCCCGGCGCACTGGGCCGCTGGCCGGCGACTACTGCCGCGACGACCGCTGGACCCGGCTGTGGCTGGGCGTGCTGCTGGCGGTCGCCTTCGTGTACACCACGCCCTGGGACAACTACCTGGTGTATGTGGGCGGCTGGGAGTACCCGCCGGACCGGGTGCTGGGCACGGTGGGCTACGTGCCCTACGAGGAATACGCCTTTTTTCTGCTGCAAACCCTGCTCAGCAGCCTCTTTTTGCTGTGGCTGATGCGGCGCTCCGGCACTCCCGCGCAGGTGTCGCCCCGGCCAGGGCTGACCCGCTGGGGCATGGCCGCGCTGTGGCTGGGCGGGGCCATGTTGGGCGCGGCGGCGCTGGTCAGCGGCTACGCGCCCGCCACCTATTTCGGGCTGATTACGGCCTGGGCGCTGCCGGTGCTCGCCGGGCAGTGGGCTTTTGGCGGCGACCTGATTCTGGGCCGGTCACGGCTGTTCTGGACCGCCGTGACCCTGCCCACGCTGTACCTGTGGGCCGCCGACGCTTTTGCGCTGCATAGCGGCATCTGGAGCGTGTCGGACACGCTGACTCTGGGGCCAAAAGTGGGGCCGCTGCCGCTGGAGGAAATGTGGTTTTTCCTGGTTACCAACCTGCTGGTGGTGACTGGCCTGATGCTGTTCCTACACCCGCAGGCCCTGCCCCGCCTGCAAGGAGCAAAGCCCTACCTGAAGCCCTGGCTGGGGCTGCTGGCCGGGTACCTGCTGCTCAAGATTCCGGTGCCGCTGTGGCCCGCCGGGTTCCCGCTGCTGGCGACCCTCAGCACCGGGGCGCTGTTCAGCGCAGGACTGCTGTACGCCGCTGAGCGGGTGGGCTGGGGCCGGGCGGCGGCGCTGGCAGCGCTGTGCTTCGGCGCAGGCTGGGCGGTGGAATATCTGGGCAGCGCCACCGGCTTTCCGTTCGGGGCGTACAGCTACGCAGGCGCACCGGGCCTCACGCTGCTGGGCGTGCCGCTGCTGGTGCCGCTGGGCTGGTTTGCCCTCACGCTGGCCGCCACCGTCCTTAGCCGGGGCCGTCCCTGGCTGGCGGGGCTGCTGCTGGCCGCCTGGGACGTGGGGCTAGAGCCGCTGATGACCTCGCAGGGCTTTTGGACCTGGAGCGACCCCGCGCCGCTGTGGGCGGGTGCGCCGCTCCAGAACTTCGTGGGCTGGTGGGCGGTGGGCAGCCTGCTCAGCCTGGCCGTGACCCGCATCGCGCCGGAGCTGAGGCGCCCCGCCCCAAGCGGCCCCGACCTCTCGCTGGCCTACCTCACCGAGCTGTTTTTTCTGCCCGGTGGGCTGCTGCTGCTGGGGCAACCACTGGCCGCCGCCGTCACCCTGGCCGTGATGCTGGGCGCGCTGGCCCTGGCCCGCGCCCTGGCGCCGCGTACGCCACTGGAGAACGCATGACCAGGCCGCCTGGAGACTTTCCCTGGGTGGCTCCGATGCTGCGGGCCACCATCCGGCGCGACCTGCGCCGCAGCCTCAGCGGGTTCTGGGTGCGCGGCACGCTGCCGCCGGGCGGCGCGGTACTGGCCGCCAACCACGGCAGCTGGTGGGACGGCTACTTGCTGCTGCACCTCGGCTGGGAGTTCGGGCATCCCGCCCGCATCATGATGAATGCGCTGGAGCTAAGCCGCTTTCCCTTTTTGCAGAGGATCGGCTGCACGCCGCCGGAGCGTAGGCGGGAGCTGGTCCGCGCCGCGCAGGCGGGCGAGTGGGTGATGATTTTTCCTGAAGGTGCCCTGCAACCCCCCGGCCGCCCAGTGGCCGCGCTGCACCCCGGAGCCGCCTGGCTGGCCCGCAGCGCCAGCACGCCGGAGAAACTGGTTCCCCTGATTCCGGTGGCCCTGCGGGTGGGGCTGCGGGCCGAGCGCACCCCAGCGGCGTTCGCCCGCTTTGGTCCGCCCTGCGCCCCAGGCGACCTGAGCCGCGCACTGACACACGAGCTGGCCCGCCTGGACGCCGACCTGGGGGACGCCGACCTGTATAGGCCCCCCGAAGGCTATCTGGCGCTGTGGCGCGGGCAGGGCGCCCAGCAGCAGCAAACACCCGCTTCCCGCCTGCTGACCCGCATCACCGGAGACCGGCTGTGAGGGGCCGGAGCCGGAGCAGCTGGACATGGGCCGCACAGGCGGTGGCGGGCGGCTTCCTGGCGGTCAAGCTGGGCCCACTGCTGGTCAATGCGCTGACCTTTCCACGCCTGAAGAATCAGGGCGCATCCGCTGATCTGAGCGACGTGTCGCTGCTGATTCCGGCCCGC
>JAUNHF010000288.1 GCA_030524065.1 Deinococcus sp. | reverse complement strand
AAGCCGGGGTAGGCCATGTTGGCCGCCAGGTCAGGGTGGTGGCGGTCAATGTCCACGTCGGCCACGCCGATGCGCACGCCTTTGCCGGTGGACTGTTTCCAGGCTTCGGCGGCTTTCATGTTGCGCAGGAACCACTGGTAGCCGGTCTCTGGATCATTCAGGCCGCCGTAAAGGTTCTGGGCTTCCAGCGGCCGGCTGCCCTGGGGGATGGCCGGGCGGGTCGCCACATAGTTGGGCTCGGCGTAGCGCACCAGTGGGCTGGAGCGCAGCAGGCTGGCGGCCTTGCTGAGCGCTTTGCCGGCGGGCAACTCCAGCAGCGCGGCGCCCAGACGGGGGCTCACGTCCAGCACGCGGGCACCCAACAGGGCGGCCACTTCATCGGCCGAAGCGCCTGCCTGAAGGCCCACGATCAGCTGGCGGTCCAGGTGGTCGCCGCTGACCGCCGGGGCGGCAGGCTGAGCAGGGCGGGCGGCAGTGGGTTAGCCGGGAACGGTGGGCTGGCTGCCACAGCTGGCGAGCAGCAAGGAGAGGCCCAGGCTGGCTCCCAGCAGATGACGGGATAAGGGGCGCGGGTTCATTGGGTTCCTCCGGTCACAAATTCATGGACGGGTGCCGAGCGGACGCTCTGCGCGGGGCTGGCAAACAGGCCGAAAACATTGAAGTAGTCAGCCGCGATGGCAATGGCGCTGCCGTCCCCGTTCAGGGTCACCGAGGCCACCTGCCACTCGTAGGCGTGGTTGGGTTGCAGCTCAGGCGTCAGGGCGCTGCCGTCAAAGTTGTAGGGTGCGCTTTGCTCGTCCAGCACCGGCGCACTGCGCCAAGTGGTGGTAAAGCCTTCAGCCTGCACCCGGTCGGTGACAATCACGCTGGTCAGGGTGCGTTCGCTCTGGCCGGTGCCGGTCCAGCGAAAGGTAGGGGTCAGGCTCACGCCGGTCTGGGCCTGCGCGGGCGCGTTCAGCTGCACGGTGTAGCGGCCCAGCGGCGTCACTGCAGCACTGGTGGATTCGGCGCGGCCAGCGTCACTGACGGCCAGCACCTTGTAGTGGGTCTGGCGCCCGGCGGTCAGCTGCGGGCTGGTGTCGCGCATCAGGTAGCGGCCAGTGCCGGCGGCCACTGCGCCTGGCGCGGCCGAGTAGACCTTGGTGTAGGCAGCGCCGTCAAAGGAGCGCCACAGCTCAAAGGCGCGGGGCTTGGCCTGGCCGGAGTACTCAAAGCGCACGTCCACCCACAGCGAAGCGTCTGCCGGCGCGGCTTGGGGCAGCAGGCTGTCGCCCGCCTCCAGGCCCAGGGCCTGCGTTCCCAGGCTCTGCACCTGCGTCCTCAGCCGGGCCTGCTCGGTGGGGGTCAGGTTCTGTGGCCCAAAGGTCAGGTTGTCGCCGTAGGTCACGGCGCGGGGCGTGACTTTGGTGGGGGCGACCACGGCCGCCATATTCTTCTCGCTGCTCACATTCAGCGGCTGAATCAGGCGGACCCGGTTGCCGTTCAGGTCGTAGGCGACCACATTCAGGTTCACCTTGCCCTGAAAAGCTGCCAGTTCGGCGGCCGTAAAGGTCACCGAAGTCGTGCTGCTGCGGGGGTCGCCGTACAGCTCGCGGGTCACGCCGGCATTGAGGTAGCCGCTGGTGCCGCCGGCCACCTCAATGCTCGCCACCCCAGTCTTGAAGGTGTTCATGTCGGGGCGGTCCACCTTCACGGTCACCCCAAAGGTCACGTCTCCGCCAGAGGTGTTCACGGCCTCGCCGGGGCTGACCTGCTTCCAGGCGTCCGGGTTGGCCGGGTCGCCGCGCAGCACGGTCAGGCTCATTTCTGGGGCTTTGGTGGTCGCCGTAGCGTCGAACACTGGGCGCAAAATCTCGTCTAGCTCAGTGGTTTCGGCGGTGTTCAGGCCCACCACGCGGGTGCTGGCGTAACCGGCCTTGCTGATGGTCACTTCGGTCAGACCCTTGGGAGCGCTCACGGTAAAGCGGCCGTTCCCGTCGGTCTGGGCAGACGCGCCGCCCCTGACAGTCACGGTCGCGCCAGCGGCGGCCTCCTGAGCGCGGCCCTGGGCAACGGCTCCGCTCAGGGTCACCAGTTCGGGAGCGGGCTTGGGTGGGGCAGAAGGGCCACCACACGCGCTCAGGGCTGCGGACAGGCCAAGGGCCAGTACTGCATATCCCTTCATAAGTCTCCTTTTGTAATGTGAATGCCCTGTGATCTTGGCATGTGACACGGCAAAGGGGATCAACTATTTCACGCCAACAATCCCGCAAAACTTACAATCTTTGACCAGGGAAGGATGAGGGGCGCGAATAGACAACTTGCCGGTAGGTCAACTAGCCTGTAGAGCATGGACAACACTTATCTTTTGCTGCTCACGGCTCACAGTTGGGTCCGCTGGCTGGTTCTGCTGACCGGCATTTGGGCGCTGGTCAATGCCTTTATGGGCGTGCGTTCCCGTGGCCCCATGACCTCCCGCGCTCCCTTTACGGCTTTTATGGGCAGCATTCACCTGCAAGTGCTGCTGGGCCTGGGCCTTTTTGCCGTGATGGGTATGAGCGGCGCGGCGCCCTTTTCTGACCCACAGACTCCCCGCGCCAGCTTCGGCTGGGAGCACCTGGGCCTGGGCCTGATCGCCGCTGTTTTTGCCACCATGGCAAACCGTGCGTCC
>JAUNHF010000287.1 GCA_030524065.1 Deinococcus sp. | reverse complement strand
CCAGACCCACCTCACCTGACGGGAACGGGGCAGGCAGCGGGGCGTACTGCACAGCATTCGCGCCGCCGGAGGTGAACAGTGCCAGCAGCCGCCAGAGTTCCGCCAGAGAAACCAGCAGAATCTGTTACACTCCGTAAAATTGAACTCGGTCCAAGTTTATGGCGGCGCACTTTCCCCGCTGCTCGGAGCCCCGGCTCCAGTGTTACTCGGCAGGGAATCAGGGGGGGCGGCCTGCCTTAAACTGGAACAGCCGGAATCAATCTATTTCTGGGCTGCCACACTGACGCAGCCCGGCCCACTTTCCAGGAGGACACCTATGAAAATTCTGACCCTGATTCGCCAAGTGCCCGACGCCGAAGCCCGCGTCAAAGCGGCTGGCGGCCAAATGGACCTGAGCGGCACCACCATGGTGATTGACGGCATGGACGAATACGGCGTGGAAGAAGCCCTGCAACTGCGCGAGGGCGGCGCCGACGTGGAAGAAATTATCGGCCTGGCGGTCGGCCCAGCGCAGACCGAAGACGCCGTGCGCACCGCGCTGGCGATGGGCATTGACCGCGCCATTCACGTGGAAACCAGCGGCTACCTGGACCCCATCGCCGTGAGCAAAGTGGTGGCGACCGTGGCCCAGGAAGAGGGCGTCAGCCTGATTCTGGCCGGAGGGCAGCAGGCTGACTGGGACAGCCAGGCCCTGGGCGCCGCCACCGCCGAGCGCCTGGGCTGGCCGCAGGCCACCTGGACCAACGACCTGACCCTGAGCGGCGCGGCCCTGAGCGGCAAGCACGACGTAGACAGCGGCAGCGAAAACTTCCAGATGGAGTTGCCTGCCGTGGTGACCACCCAGCAGGGCCTCAATGAGCCACGCTACCCCACGCTGCCCAACATCATGAAGGCCAAGAAAAAAGAGCTGCGTAAAGACGACCTGAGCCGCTTTGGGGCCGACAACAAGGTGCAGCTGGTCAGCAGCGAGATTCAGACCCGCAGCCGCAAGAACCAGCTGATTGACGGCAAAGACCCGCAGGCCGCCGCGCAGGAACTGCTGAACCTGCTGCGCAGCGAAGCCAAGGTGCTGAACTGAGCCCTGCCCATCAGGGCCGCTGACTCAGCCAGTCTGCGCTTCCTATTTCTCTTAGTGACTTCGTTGCTTCTCTTAGCCTCCCCCGAAGGAGTATTCCTATGATTCTGATTGTTGCCGAGCACAAGGACAGCCAGCTGTCCAAGTCCACCGCCGAAATGATCCAGGCCGCCCGCGCTTCGGGCCAGAGTGGTCCCGTGACCGTGCTGGTCCTGGGCAGCGGCGTAAACGAAGTTGCCAACCAGGCCGCGCAGTTTGCCGACCAGGTGCTGGTGGCCGACCGCCCTGAACTGGCGCAGTACAGCGCCGAAGTCTGGACCGCTGCCGCCGCGCAGATTGCCCAGCAGGGCCAGGCCAGCACCGTGATGATCGGCGGCAGCCGCTCGGGCCGCGAGTACGCTCCCCGCGTCGCCGTGCGCCTGGACGCGCCCTACCTGGAAGACGCCATCTCGCTGCAAGCCGTGGACGGCGGCCTGCAAAGCCAGCGCTACTCGTACCTGGCCCGCGTGACCGAAACCCAGCAGGCCAGCGCCCCCACCGTGGTGGTCACGGTCAAGCCCGGCGCCTTTAACCCAGCGGCTCCCACCGGCCAGACCGCCGAGCAGTACGACGTAGACCTGGAACTGCCGCAGGCCCGCTTGCAGGTGACCGGCAAGAACGAGGAAAAGCTGGACCGCGTGTCGCTGAGCGAAGCCGACGTGATTGTGACCGGCGGCCGGGGCGTGGGCAGCGCCGAGAACTTCAGCACCCTGGTTGAAGGTCTGGCCGACGCCATCGGGGCCGGAGTGGGAGCAACCCGCGCTGTGGTGGACGCCGGCTGGCGCCCCTACGGCGAGCAGGTGGGCCAAACCGGCAAAACCGTGCAGCCGGGCGCCTACATCGCTCTGGGCGTGAGCGGCGCGGTGCAGCACCTCTCGGGCATGGGCAAGAGCAAATACATCGTGGCGATCAACAAAGATGCCGAAGCCCCCATCTTCAAGGTGGCTGACTACGGCATCGTGGGCGATGTGAACGAGATCGTGCCGGCCCTGATTCAAGCCAGCCGCTGATGCGCCCAGGCCTGCTCCGGCGGGCTGGCGCGTTCACCCTACTGGCCGGTACGCTGAGTGCCACCCTGAGCGCCTGCGTGCCAGCGGTGCAGCCACAGACACCTTCTGCGGCCCTGCTGGCCCGCGCTGACGCCGCCGTGCCCCTGGTCAAGACGCTCGGGTGGGGCACGCCAGAAGCTTTTGCCCTGACCCGCCCGGCGCTTGAGCCGCTATGGCCCGAGCTGGACTGGACCAGCAATGGTTGTAGCGCTCCCAGGGGGCTGGGGCTGGGCTACCGCGCCGAGTTCACGCCTGCCTGCACCGTCCATGACTTCGCCTACCACAACCTGCGGGTGCTGGAGCCCACCGCGGCCAACCGCCAAGCCAGCGACGAGGCTTTTCGCCGCAACCTATGGGCCATTTGCGGGCGCAAGGCAGCGGCAGCGCAGCCGGGCTGCTTTGCGGCGGCGGCGGCCTACGCGGCGGCCGTGCGCCTGCGTGGCAGCGGGCGCTTTGCTCCGGGCACCTAACCCAGAGCGGGTTTCGCGGC
>JAUNHF010000286.1 GCA_030524065.1 Deinococcus sp. | reverse complement strand
GTCCACCTGCCCCACCCGGCTGGCCTGCACCGGCAGCACGTAGCGGTCACGGCGCAGGGTGACGATGCTGTCTTGCAGCACATCGGCCCAGCGTTCCAGGCTGGCCTGCAACCGGTCACGAATGCGGCCGCGCAGTGGCTCAATGCGATGGCGCAGGTCGCGCAGGCGGGGGCTGGCGTCGTCGCGCAGTTCGCCCTCGCGGGTCAGCGACGACAGGTAGCGGCTGACCAGCTCGGAGTGGTCGCCCAGGCCCAGCGCCACCTCACGCAGCGGCCCACGCGAATTGGCCTGAATGGCGCGGCGCACGGTCATGGCCCCATCCAGCGAGTAGGCCACCTGCAGCAGCTCACTGCCGGCCAGCACCCGGCCCTCGGAGGCGCGGGCCTGCACTTCACGGATATCGGAGATACCGCCCAGCGACAGGCTGACCCCGAACAGGGCGTCTTCGACCTCATTCAGCTCGCGGGCCAGCCGCTCCGGGTCGTCGCTGGGGCGCAGGGCCAAGCAGCGCTCTACTCCCAGTGCCGTCGCGGCCCGCTGAGAGAGGGCGGCGCGGACACGGGGAAAATCCAGGGCTTCCAGGGCAGTACCTTCGAACATCGCCCGGTATCTTAGCAGTGCCCCCAGCGGCGCGGCTGTGCCGAATGGCTTATTTGTACCTCATCCGCCGGGTTGGCTGGGTTGCTCGTCCGCCAGGGCCTCTGCTCAGGCCAGGTCTTCGCAGGCCAGCCCCACTCGGGTTAGTCCTCTTCCGGGTCGTAGCTTTCCAGCACTTCGGGCCGCAGCAGGTGCAGCCGGCCCTCGCCCACGCGAATAATCTCCTGCTTTTGAAAGCGCTTGAGGACCCGCGACACCGTTTCACGGCTGGCCGAGAGCCGCACCATCAGGTCGCCGTGCGTCAGCGGCAATGAGGCCGCGTCGGGCAAGCCGGCGCGCAGGCGCTGGCTGTACAGGCCGCGCATCACGTGGACCAGCGCGGCGTCGGTGGAGTGGCCCGCAGCGATCAACTCGTCGTTCAGTTCGCGCACCCGCCCGGCCAGGATGCGCGCCAGATTCCACAGCAGCGTAGGGTCCCGCCGGGCGATCATTTCCAGGTGGGACCGGTGAAGTGCCAGGGTGCTGCTGGGCAGGGTGGCCGTCACGGTGGCGCTGCGCTCACCGCCCAGCAGCAGGGCACTTTCTCCCACCAGATCAGGCGCGTACAGCTCACTGACGATGCGCTCCATCTGCCCGGCGCCCAGTCTGCTGACCCGCACGGCGCCGCAGGTAAGCAGGTGCAGCAGCTCGCCGTCCCGGTCCTGACACAGCAGCACTTCACCCTCTGCAAAGTGGTAGGGCACCGCCACGCGGCCCGCTTCCCGGATGGTTTCTTCGGTCACACCGCCGAAAAGAGGATTCTCGCGCAGCTGGTCCTGTGGGTTCATGACCACAATGTAACGTCCCAGACTCTACTTTTTCGAGGCCAGCTCAGGGTGCGGGCAGCGGCAGATTCTGCTGCAACTGCTCGCGGGCCTGATCCAGCGTGCGCTGCAACTCGTCTACTTCCCCGCTCCCCCTTTGCAGGGTGTCGCGCAACCGCTCCTCGGCGGAGCGCTGCACCTCTTCCCAGGCGCGGGCGGCCTCGTCCTGCACGCCGCCCAGGTCGGGCAAGGACGGCGCCTCAGGTACAGGCACTCCAGGAACTGGCACTTCAGGACCGGGGATGTCCGGAAGCGGGGCCGGGTCGGGCTCAGGGGGTGCGGGGGCCGGGTCCTCTGTGAGAGGCACTTCGGGGACCGGCTCGGCTGCCTGCTGGGGCGGAACCGGCTCCGGCCCGGGGACCGGCAGGTCTGCTGGCGCTGGCGGGTCGGCGGGCGCCGGGACCGGCGCTGGAGTGCGGGGAGCTGCCTCGGGCGGGCGGGGAGGCAGGGCCGGCACCGTGGCTGCGGGGGCCGGCGCAGCGGGCGTGGGCGCGGCGGAAGCAGGCTGCTCCGTCTCCCCCTGCCACTTCTCACTCAGGAAAGCCATCTCCACCTGCCGCACGGTGGCAAAAGCGATGCCCGGCGGCACCGGGAAGTCCTGAGGTGTGCGGCCCGCCAGCAGCCCCTGCACGGCGCGTTGCCAGATGGGCGTAGGCACTGTGCCGCTGTAGGCCCAGGACGGCAGCGGCTGATTGTCTTCGCGGCCCACCCACACCGCGCCCGCTGCGCCCGGCACGACCCCAGCGAACCACAGGTCGCGGATATCGTTGGTGGTTCCGGTCTTGCCGCCGACCGGCCAGCCCTCCACGCGGGCGCGGGTTGCCAGCCCTCCCTGAGCTTCCGAGAGGTCATTCACGACCCCCCTCAGCATGTCCAGCCCCAGATACGCGGTTCGCTCGTCCCACACGCGCACAGCGGGCACTTCGGGCCGCTGGTAGATCACCCGGCCCTGCTCATCCACCACCTGCCGGACAAAGCTGGCGGGGCGGTACAGCCCACCATTGGCAAACGCCGCGTAGGCCGAGGCCAGTTGCAGCGGGCTGGCTTCCAGCGTCCCGATACTGAGGCTGAGGCCCAGATCCGGCTGCACCTGCATACCCAGCTCGGTCAGCTTGCCTTCCAGCCCACCCAGGCCCACCTCCTGCGCCAGCCGCACGGTTGGCAGGTTCAGCGAGTGGTCCAGTGCGTAGCGCAGCGTCACCGG
>JAUNHF010000285.1 GCA_030524065.1 Deinococcus sp. | reverse complement strand
GCCCGCCGTAGATGGTGGGCACACTAAAGGTCACGTAGCCGTTGGCACTGTCCTCGATGGGGCCGGTAAAAACCTCGCCGCTGGGCATATTGCGCCGTCCGTCCGAGTTGGCCCAGGTGCGGCCCTTGACCGAAAAGGTCAGGTCGGTGCCGGCGTTCTGAATGCGGAACTGGTCGGCCGTACGCAGGCGCTCGATCAGCCCAGCCTGCATCTCGCGCACTTCGCCCCAAGCGGCCACCGGATCGGCGCGGTCCAAAAACATGGCCCGCATCACAAAATCCTCGAATTCGGGCAGCGCCATTCCGGCCTGCTCGGCGGCAAACTCGGTCGGGTATAGGGTCAGGCTCCACTTTTTCTGCGAGCGGACCGCCGCCAGCCGCGCCCCACTGGCGATCAGGCGGGCCTGACGCTTGGGGTCACCGGCCACCGGGTTCTCGGGCGCCTTGACGCGCAGGGTACCGTCCATTCCGGCCATGTTCTGCACGTCGGCGTTGTGAACCTGGTCCAGAATGTCGTCGGCGGCCAGCGCAGCGAAGTCTTCCAGCTGACCGGGATAGTCCAGGGACAGCACCGGGCGCGCACCCCGGCGCAGCACGGCGCGGTGCAGCTCCTGCATCAGCGGCAGCGCCAGCGTAGAGCTGGCGATCTGGAGGCGCTCACCCGGCTGGGCGTACAGGCAGTAATCCACCAGCAGGTCGGCATGCTTGGCAGGATCGTAAGAGATCAGTTGAGGCATACCTTCCAGCGTAAAGCATCCGGCGAAAAGGGGCAGGCCATGGCTCTTTACTCCACCCCCGCTTCCAGCAGGTCATGCAGAATGCGGGCGGTCATGCCCCACACGCGCACGCCCTGCGGAAAATACTCGTACATGGGGTAGCTGCGGCCATCTGGCAGGGTGCGGGTGGTGGGCGGGGCCGCCGCCGCACGCAGCTCGTCCAGCGTGCACAGCAGCAGCCGGTCCACCTCGCCACTTAGGGCAAACTTCGCCGGGGGATGGAAGCGGGCCAGCACCGGGGTCACGTGAAAACCCAGCGGAGTAAACACGTCGTCCAGCTCGCCCAGCACCTTCACGCTTTGCGGCGGCAGGCCCACTTCTTCCCAGGCTTCCCGCAGCGCCGCTTGGGTGGGTGTCTCCCCTGCTTCCAGCGACCCGCCCGCAAAGGCCACTTGCCCCTGGTGGGTGGGCAAGTCCGCCGAGCGCACGGTCAGCAGCAGCCGCGCTGGCCGCTCCAGCGACAGCGCAGCCAGCACGGCGGCGCGGCGAAAGTCGGGCAACTCCAGCCCCTGCCGGGCGCGCCGGGCCACCCAGGCGGCCCAGGGATCGGCGGCGGGGTCGTACAGCAGCGACTCGTCCAGCGGGTCCAGCGCCGGGCCGGGCGCACGCTCAGGCACCGTCCACCTCCACAGGCGCCCCTCCCACAGGCGCCGCCCCTGCAAATGTGCGAGCGGTGTGGTCCCGCAGGGTCAGTTCGGGATTCACGCCCGCCGCCCGCGCCCAGGCCACGGCAGCGGCCAGCACGGCGGCCACCCCCTCGGCCGTGTCGGGGGCCTCGCCGGCCACCGCCAGCAGCGCCGCACGGCTGCCGGGAGCCGCGCCGGTTTTCTTTTGTGCCTGCCGCTCCCGTTCCAGCGCCCCCAGCGCGGCCGGAATCTGCTCGGTCAGCGTCCGCTCGCGCCCGCCGCGCTCCTCACGCTTGACCCGCTCCCAGACACCCAGCACCTCACCCGCCTGATCCAGCTGCGGGTGCCCGCCAAACACATGCGGGTGGCGGCGCACCATTTTGTCCACGATGCCGCGCTCGATATCCGCGTAGCTGAAAGTGCCCCCCTCCTCGGCAATTACGGCGTGGAAGGCCACTTGCAGCAGCACGTCGCCCAGCTCACTGCGCAGCTCGTCGGGGCCCTGCGCTACGGCGTCTACCGCCTCGGCCGCTTCTTCCAGCAAATAGGGGCGCAGCGAAGCGTGGGTCTGCTCGCGGTCCCAGGGGCAGCCGCCGGGGGCACGCAGCCGGCGCATGGTGGTCAGCAACTCTTGCATGGCCTTATGGTACGCCGCTGCCAGCGCCGCGCCCTTCCCTGCCCGGCGCAGCGGCACGTCATGGGATTCAGCGCATTTTCATAACGCATCAGGCAGCGCGTGCGACACTCGGAGACATGAAGAAGACCCTGTCTGCCGTGGCCCTGGCCACCCTGTCCATTGTGCCCGCCGCCCACGCCCAGGGAGCCAACTGGGGCGGCGTCAATCCCGCCACCGCCACCTACGTGATTTTGTCTCCTCAGATCAGCGGCAACCGCAGCCTGGTCAGCGCCGGCGACTACCAGACGGTGGTCAATGCCCTCGCCAGCGACTCGGCCGGTGCCATCAAGCGCCGCTACCCTCGCGCCACCATCGCCACCGACGCGGGCACCCCCGGCGCCATCCGGGTGACCCCCAGCCTGACTGCGCCGGGCGCCCTGCTGCCCTGGGCCAAGTTCTCAGCGGGCCTCAGCCTGAAGCTGCCGAGCGGCCAGGTCGTGAATGTGCGGCAGAACTTCGGCGTGCTGGAGGTCTACAACCACCGCGCCGACGCCGCCAACTACATCTTTGACCAGCTTGCCAAGCAGCTGCCCTAAGCTTCCTGGATGTCGGTACGCAAAGAGCTCCCCCAGCCGGGGAGCTTTTTTTTG
>JAUNHF010000284.1 GCA_030524065.1 Deinococcus sp. | reverse complement strand
TCACCAACTACGCCGATACAGGCCGCCGCCCCGATTTCCGCACCCGCCTGGGAGGCATGTAACGTGACCGTCAGAGCCGCCTTTTACAAGCCCGGTGAGGCCCTGCCTTACGCGCAGGTCTACCGCCCAACGGCCCCGGTGCCCGCCGGCACGCCGGTCATCCTCGGCGGAAGTCTGGACCTCGCGCGCCCCGGCTTTAGCGAGAAGGGCACCCTGGACCTTTCTGCGCCCCTAGCCTTCGCAGATGGCGACTGGGTGCGCGTCTGGCTCTCGCCGGAGTTGCCGGACCCTGACTATCTGGGAGAGATCATCTGTGAGCCGTGGGCAGAAGGTCAGGGCACCGTGACCCTGCGCGGGCTGACCGAGGCGCTGAACACCTGCCGCTGGGTAGGCCGCGCCGAGGGGGACTTCCCGACCTTCTTCCGCGCCGTGCTGGCGCAGGCCACCCTCCCCACCGGCCTGAGCGTAGGCGTCCTGCCAGCCATCACCGCCCGTTTCAAAGCCGACGTGCCCCACGAGCTGCTGGGGGACACCATCCAGGCCATCAGCCCGGCGCTGGGGGACCACACCATCGGCGTGAACAACCGCGCCGAAATCGTGTGTTGGTCACCCGTGCCGGACGTGACCCACCGCTTTGTCCGGGGCCGGAGCGAGACGCCCCCCGGCGACCTGACCAACTACGCCAACTGCGTGCGCTTTTCGTTCGACTTGCCCAGCGGAGATACCGGCTGGTTTGAAGGCCGCGACGTGCCGGAGGTCCAGCGCCGCCGACGCGAGGTCTGGACGGTAGAGCAGCTGACCGCCCGCGAGCTGGGGCTGCCGAATGAGCTGCTGAAAGGGACTGAGGTGGAAGTGCAGCAGGCGTGGCGGATTGGTGGTCAGCACATCGCAGAGCTGACCAGCCGGGTGCCGCTGGAAAAGGTCGGCTCACCCATCCGGGCCACGGCCTTTGACGGCGCAGGGCAGTCACAGCCCACCTTCAGCGCCATGCCACAGCTGACGCTGAAGGCGTATGCAGTGCCTCCCTACCGGGACGAGGGAGCCTACACGCCAGCGCCGAATGCCCACATGGTCCGCAGTGACCCCACGGGAGCCATTTACCACAGCGACGCGCCCGACGCCGTGAAGCACAATGCCTGGCTGGACATGGACCTGGCGGTACGGGTGGACGTGAGCAGCGACGTGGCCGACGCCACACGCAAGATTCGGGAATGGGTGCTGAGCCAGGGGGTGGACCTGCCCGCTTCCGAGATTCAGCGGCAGCTGGAAGTGCGGCTGACCGTGAACTACACCCGACTGGGCAGCAGCGACAGCCCACTGGACGCGCTGAGGGTGGTGCAGCTGAGCGAAGGCTACAACGGGCTGTACGAAGGCCCCGACTATATGGACGTGCTGGAATGGCAGCCGAGCAGCGCGGCGGCTGGATTGGCCGTCAAGCTCAACCCGATGGCGCTGTACGCCGCGCCCGTCACACAGGTGGATTTGGGGAGCGGCGCGGCGGCATCGCCCCGGCCGGACTTCTACCGTCTCGCCATCGTGTACCGGGCCGACTACCGCCGCCGGCTGCTGGCCGCCGGGAAGACCCCGGAGCCAGTGACCATCCTGGCCGGGGGGGACATTGGCGGCACCGTGGAGCTGAACGGCCAGCGCACCCCGCTGTTTTACCCGCCGGCCCGGCCCGGCCGGCAGTATCTGACCGTTTCGGCCCTGGAAGTCAGCGTGCAAGAACTGCGGTTGGATGTGCCCTTCCCGCTCCCGCTCGCCGGCAAGTCGGCTCTGGAATACGCCCAGCTGCTCACTGCCAAGGCCGGGGCCACCCTGGTCACGCTGCCAAAAACGCTCAACTTGCCGAGTGGCAGCGGACTGCTGGCCTCCATGCCGGCTGGGGCCACCCTGGGAGCCGTGCTGATGATGCCAGAGCCACTGACCACCATCCCCCCGCAGCCGGGCCTGAGCCTGGCAGAAGCCGCCTATATCCACGCCACTGTGAACAAGCTTGGCAAGGCGCTGCCGGCCACCGACAATCCACCGGAGGGCACAGCCCGCTTCGCCGTGCGCGAGGACATGACGGCGCAGGTGCTGATTCTGAACGGGGTGAATAACCTGACCGGCCAGCCCGCAGACGGCGGCTATGAGGGGCTGCAACTACTGACGCCCCAGCTGGACACCGTGCAGACCTACGCCGCCGAACTGCTGCGCTATAAGTCCCGCCCGGTGCGCGACTGGCGCGGGGCTTACGGCGAGCTGGTACGGGTGCCGGCAAATGGAGTCGCTGCCTTCGAGCGCCTGCGGGCTGACGACGAGCTGCTGGACGTGCAGCGCGTGGCTTACAACCTGACCGACTGGACAGTAGAAGTGCAGGCCGGAACACCCTTGCCTGCTACAGATGAAGACGCCGTGGCCGGGGTCATTGAAAGCGTCAGGCGTGTGCAGCGCCGCGCAGGAGAACAAAAATGATAGAGCGTACCTTCCTTGACCGTGCTGGACAACCCCTGCTTGACCTGTACCGGCTGACCACGCCACAGGCTCTGTTCGTGACCGGCGAAAATCTGCCTGACCTGCAACCCATCGGCAGCACCGTAGAGTTGCCTGGCACCGGCCTGAAGGTGTTTGTAGGCGACAGCCGCCCCCGTGCCGGACAGCTGGAAGTGACCCTCGCGACCCACGGCAAGAGCCACGGCGA
>JAUNHF010000008.1 GCA_030524065.1 Deinococcus sp. | reverse complement strand
GGAGAGTGTCTGATGCCCACCTATACCTACAAAAACCTGGAAACCGGCGAACTGTATGAATTCAAGCAGAGCATGAAGGATGAGGCCTACACCCAGCACCCCGAAACGGGGGCTCCGGTCAAGCGGCTGATCTCTGCGCCTGCCATCACTTTTAGGGGCAGCGGCTTTTACGTGACCGACTCGCGCAGTTCCGGCGGCGAAAGCAGCGCCGGCAGCAGCGGAGAAAAGGGATGACCCAGCCCCGTTCACGCCGCTCCCTGCGTGCCCTGCTGGCGGGCCTGCTGATTGCGGGCGCGGCGGCCGGGGCTTACGTGACCGGGCAGGTCAGTGCCCAGCGGGCGCTGGTGGTGCCCGACGAGATCAACACGGTTGAGGTGGTGCGGGCGGCCCGCGCCGCCGTGGTGCAGGTCAACAACGCCCTGGCGCCCGAGGCCCTGATGCCCGGCGACGACCCGGTTGAAGTCGGCACCGGCTTTTTTTACAAGAAAGACCTGATCGTGACCGCCTATCACGTGGTGCAGGACAGCGAAAACCTGACCGTCACCCTGCAAAACGGCCGCACCGTGCCGGCCAAGGTAGAAGGCGTGGACCCCGGCATTGACGTGGCCGTGCTGCGGGTCACGGCGGTGAGTGCACCGGCCACCCTGGACTTCGGGTCCAGCGCCGCGCTGGTGCAGGGGCAAAAGCTGATTACCATCGGCTCGCCGTTCAAAATTCAGAACTTCGTGGGCACCGGCACGTTCAGCGTGATGGCGCCCGCCACGCAGATTCCCCGCTCCGACAGCCTGGCGAGCGAGGTGGGCGAGTACATCATCAGCACCAACAGCATCCAGGGCGGCAATTCGGGTGGCCCCCTTTTGGATTCACGAGGCGCGGTGGTGGGCATCGCCAATGCGAACGCGGCGGCCAACTCTATGGCGGCGGGCCTGATCGGGATCAGCATTCCGGGCGACCTGGTCAAGCAGACCCTCAGCGACCTGGAACGCACCGGCGCCCCGCAGCGCGGCAACCTGGGCGTGACCCTGGTGGCGCTGGAAGACCTGGACCCCGCCCTGCGCCAATTGGCCGGCCTGACCAGCAACCAAGGCGTGCTGGCAGACGAGATTCAGGCGGGCAGCCCCGCCGGGCGCGCCGGCCTGCGCGGCTCGCTGCGCAACTCGCGTGGGCAGCTGCTGGCTCCGCTGGGCGACATCATCGTGGCGGTGGACGGCAAGCCGGTCAGCCAGCCGTTTGATGTCACCACGCTGGTGGCTGCCCGCCGCCCCGGCGACGTGGTCCGCCTGACCGTGTGGCGCGATGGCCGCCGCCAGGAACTGAACGTGACCTTGCAGCAGCGCAGCCTGGAAGAGTTCCAGTCGCAAAGTCAGCTGGGCGCGCCGCCGACCCCACAGGAACTTGGCCCGCAGGCTCCAAGTGACGCCGGTCAGCAGGGACTGGGCCTGGACGACCCGGCAATGTCGGCACCAGCGTTTCCAGAGCGTGGCGCTGGCCCAACTCTGGGGCCGACGCCAGAGTAGTCCTGCCCAGCAGTCACCTGCCCAGCAATTACTGGGCCTGGGTCACCGTTTGGCCCTGCGAACCGGCCTATTCCAGATCATCGAAGCGGTGGAGCCAGGCTGCTTCGGGGTCGCCAGCCGGGGAATGGTGGGCCGCCACCAGAGCCGCCACCCGCACCCGCCCACCTGCTCGAGCGACCAGGGCCGCGCCCCACTGCGCATGGTGGGCCCGCACCTGCGCCGGCATCCATGCCAGCCGGCGGGCCAAGGGGTGGGGAAGCAGCCCCGCCCCCACCCGCTCCCAAACGCGGTAGGGATGCACCAACTTGCCGCAGTCGTGCAGCAGCGCGGCGGCCAGCAGCTCAGGGCTGGCGCCCGAATGACTGGCGGCCAGCGCCTGCGCGACCCGCACGGCATGTTCGCGGTCGCGGGCGTCCATCCGCAGGTACACCCGGCCCTCGGCGGGGGTCAGCCGGGCCAGCGCCCATAGGTCGTCGGGCGCCGCCTGCGACTCGCGTAGGCTGCGGCGCAGGCGGCGGAGCTTCTCGGGAAGGGCGCGCAGCCGGGGCATGGCCTCTCAGTATGCGCCCGGCGCCGCAAAGTGGGCCAGCGGCCGAGCTTGCGTATAGTGCCTGACATGGGAAGTTTCGTGATGGCGACCGGGGGCACCGGCGGGCACATTTATCCGGCGGTGGCGACTGCCCAGGAACTGATTCGGCGCGGGCACTGCGCGGCCATCCTGGGCCAGCGCGGCGGCATGGAACAGGGCGCGGCCGAGCGGGCCGGGCTGGAATTTTTTGGGGTGGACGCCGGCAAGCTGGCCCGCAGTGGGCAGGGCCGCCCCGACCCGCGTGAGCTGCTCAGGGCGGCGGGCGGCGTGGTGCAGGCCCGGCGCTGGCTGGCCGAGCGGCGCCCCGGCGCGGTGGTGGGCTACGGCGGTTTTGCCAGCCTGCCGGGGGTGCTGGCCGCGCAGAGCCTGGGTATTGCTACCGCGCTGCACGAACAAAATGCCCACCTGGGCCTGACGCAGCGGCTGGCCGCTGGCCGCGCCCGCGCGGTGGCGACCGCCTACGACGAGGTGATCGGCCTGCCCGCGGGCCGGGGCCGGATGGTGGGAATGCCGGTGCGCGAAACCCGGCTCGGGCGCGCCGAGGCTTTCGCGCAGCTGAGCGCCGCCGGCTTGCCGCTTGACCCCCACCGCCTGACGCTGCTGGTCATGGGCGGCTCGCAGGGGTCGCTGGCGCTGAACGAGGGCGTGCCCCCGGTGCTGCGCGAGGTGCTGGCCGGCGGCACACTGCACGGCGAGCCGGTACAGGTCCTGCACTCCACCGGGCCGCGCTGGCTGGATACGGTTGCGCCTGGCGTAGCCGATCTTCCCTGGTACCACGTCGCTGGCTTCGTGGACGCCCCGGCCGCCTGGAGCGTGGCTGAGCTGGGCATCACCCGCGCCGGCACCGGCACGCTGGCCGAAGCCGCATTTCACGGGGTTCCCCTGATCATGGTGCCGCTGCCCGAGTCGGCCGAGAACCATCAGTTCCACAACGCGCAGGCCGTGGAAAAAGCTGGCGCTGGCCGCTTGGTCCCGCAGGGCGCCCTGGGCCGTGATCTGGGAAAGCGGGTGCTAGAGTGTGGTCTGTCAGGCACGCGCAGCGAGATGCGGGAGGCCGCACAGCAGCGCTCGCCACAGGGTGCCGCGGCCCGGCTGGCCGACTTGATCGAGCAGCTGTGAATCTCCCACACTCCGCCGTAGTCGCACGTCAGCGCCCCTGCCGCCCCCTCCCACCATGACCAAACTGTTTACTGCTGAAGATTCCTCTCCCCGAGATACCCACATTCATCTGATGGGAATCGGCGGCATCGGCGTCAGCGCCTTTGCCCGGCTGCTCAAGGCCCGGGGATACCACGTTTCCGGCTGCGACGCCCAGGCGTCGGAGCTGACCCGCCAGCTTGAGGCCGAGGGCATCGCAGTGCAGCTGGGCCACGATCCCGCGCATCTGGAAGCGCAGGGTGACCGCCCCGCCGCCAGCGTGCTGGTCGCTTCTGAAGCTGTTGCCAAGACCCATCCGGAAGTCAGGGCCGCGCTTGACGCCGGCCTCAGCGTGCTGCCGCGCATGGAACTGCTGGCCCAGTTGCTGGCCGCGTCGCCCTCTATCGGGGTGATCGGCACCCACGGCAAGACCACCACCAGTTCGATGATTGCCGTGGCTCTGGCCGGCGCCGGACTGGACCCCGCCGCCTTCGTGGGCGGCATTGTGCCGGAATTCGGAGCCAATGCCCGCGCCGGTCAGGGCCCGTTCGTGGCCGAAGTGGACGAATCTGACCGCCGTTTCGCCCATCTCAGCTGCGAGACGGCCGTGTTCACCAACGCCGAGGACGACCATGTGGGCGGCAATCAGGCCACCTACTGGGAAACGGTCGAGGAACAGCACGCCGGCTTCGCGCAGTTCGTGTCCCAGGCGCGGCGGGTGCTGTACTACGCCGACTGGCAGGGGCTGGAAGGCCGCAGCCTGGACCATCTGGTCGCGGGCTGCGGCGAGCAGCTTTCTTACGGGGTTTCGCCGGACTGCACCTACCGCGCCGAGAACCTGCGGCCCGACCCCGGCGGCACCAGCTTTACCGTGACTTGCCGGGGTGAGCGGTTGGGTGAGGCCCGCGTCAGCCTACCGGGGCACCACAACGCCATGAACGCCCTCGCGGCGCTGGCCGTGACCCATCTGTACGGCGGCGATTTTGCGCAGGCGGCCGCCGCCCTGGCCGCCTTCAAGGGTCCCGGACGCCGCTGGCAGCACATCGGCGAACTGCACGGCGCTCAGGTGGTGGACGACTATGCCCACAACCCCACCAAGTTGCAGGCCGCCGTGCAGGCCGCGCAGCAGACCGGCCGCCGCGTGCGGGTCATTTTCCAGCCGCACCGTTACCTGCGCACCCAGCAGTCGTGGCCCCGCCTCGCCGACGCCCTGATGGCCGCCGACGAAGTGATGGTGCTGGACATTGCCGCCGCCGGGGAGCGGCCGATTGAAGGCATCCACGCCCAGCTGATCGTGGACCGCATGAGTGGCAGTGGGCACGCGGGCGTACGCTACTGGCCGCAGCGCAGCGACGTGGTGGACTACCTGCGCCGCACTGCCGATGGGGGCGACATTATCGTGACGATGGGCGCTGGCGATGTCTGGCAGCTGGCCCGGCAACTGGTTGAGCCGGCCGGCGACCCGCTGCCCCCGCTGAAGGAAGCCCGGTGAGCACCGTTTACCCCGTCTCTTCCGGCGACCCGGCCCCCAGCCGGCTGGGCACCCGCGTCGAGCGTCAGCCGCTGGCGCGCTACACCACAGTTGGCGTGGGTGGCGAGGCCGAGATCTGGTTTGTGGAAACGCTGGAGGCCCTGGCCGAAGCGGTGGAGCAGCCCTACCGCATCCTGGGTGGCGGCAGCAACCTCGTGATTGACGATCAGGGCGTGCCCGAGCGGGTCATCCGGCTTTCCGGCCCCCTCGCCAAGGCCGACCTGACCCCCGACCCTGAGCTGAGCGACCCGCACAGCGGCCTGATCGTGACTGGCTGGGTGGGCGGCGGCACGCCCCTGCCGGGGCTGCTGCGCAAGCTACAGGCACTGGGCTGGAGCAACTTGGAAGGCACCGTGGGCATTCCGGGACAGGTGGGCGGCTCGGTGTGGATGAATGCGGGCACCCGCTTCGGTGAGATGTTTGACGGCCTGCACACCATCGAAATCGTCACGCCGCAGGGCGTGCGGCAGGTGACTCCCGACGACCTGAACTGGGGCTACCGCAACAGCGATATTCCACGGGGTCACATCGTGTCGCGGGTGCGCCTGCGGCTCCAGCAAAGCACCCCCGAGGCCGTGCGCGAGCGGATGGATCAGGCCGACAGCGCCCGCAAAGGCCAGCCCAAGATGAAGACACCCGGCTGCGCGTTCAAAAACCCTGGTGGCGTCAGTGCCGGGCTGCTGATTGACCGGGCGGGGCTGAAGGGCAAACAGATCGGGCAGGCCCGAATTGCCCCTGAGCACGGCAATTTTATCGTGAACCTGGGGGGGGCCAGCGCCGCCGATGTGCTGGGCCTGCTGCGGCTGGTCAAGGGCCAGCTGGCTCCCGAACTGGCGACGCCACTGGAACTTGAGTACGAGATCTGGCCCGAAGAAGCCGCCGCCGACCTGCGCTAAGGCCCATCTTTCCGCAGCGGGCGGGCGGGCTTAGGAGCACTTTCCAGTCAGAATGCGGTCTATCTCACGGCAAAACGGTTAGGATGACTTTATGTTCCGCCGCTCGCCCCCTGGCTCCAGACCCGTCCGCAAAAAGTGGCACCCCGACGATGAGGAAACGGTCCTGCACGACGGACTGGATGATCCAGATGCCCTGGGCGAACCGGAAGCCCTGGACACTCCGGGGAACCTTGACGACTTAGGCGCGCTAGACGGCGCGGATGCACCTGGCCCGGCTGCTCATGCCTCGGCCACCCACGCTCCGGGACAACAGGATGGGCTGAGCGGCGCACGCGCCCCGGCCCGCTCCTGGGAGCCTCCACTCTCTCAGGCAGCATCTGAACTGCCAGAGGCAGCTTTGCCCGACTTGGAAGCTGCCGCCGTGAACGTGCCCCCGGTATCCTCGGCCTCACGTTCACGGGTCCGCTCTGCTCTGTCCCGGTTGCGGCGTCGCCCGGCTGAGGATGCGGCGACCGCGTCCGCCGAGGCGGCCAGCCCAGGAGCGCCTGCGCCCGAGGAGCCTCAGTCTCCGGGCCTGACCTACCTCGCTGTGAGCGATCCCATCCTGACGGACGCGGTGGTGCCCGCCCCCAGCCGCGCAGCGTCACGCCACCGCGCCGGCGTGCGCTGGGGCTGGGTGTTTTTGCCGCTCGCCATGCTGGGACTGGCAGCCTCATGGTTCGCCCTACCCATCCGCGAGGTGGAGGTCAGCGGGCACCGGCATCTCAGCGCCGCCGAGGTGGTGCAGGCTGCCGGCGTAGGTGGGGGCAGCGGGTGGCTGTATTACGGAGCGCGGCAGGCGTCGGGCTTGACCCGCAACCCCTGGATTGAATCGGCAGAAGTGACCCGGCAGTTTCCTGACCGTCTGCGCGTGCAGATCACCGAGCGCCGGCCATACGCCGTCCTGCGGGAATCGGGCCAGCCACCGGTGGCCGTGGCGCGTGACGGCACCCGGCTGCCAGGCGCCGAACTGGCCGCCACCCTGCCCACCGTGTCCGGGTGGGGGCCGGAGCGGACTGGCGACGCCCTGACCGCCCTGGAAGCCCTCGCTCCCTACCATGTACAATCGGTGGAGTACACTCCCTCTGGTCTGTCTGTCAAAGCGGCGGACAGTTCGGCATGGAGCGGCGACCTCGAATCCCTGCTGAAATACGCCGGAGCACTGACGGAGTATCCCAACCAACAAATTCATATCTACCCCTGGGGGGTGAGCGTCCAGGAATGAAGGACAACCGAATGATCGTGGGCCTGGATATAGGCACCACCAAAATCACCACTGTGATCGGCGAGCTGGCCGGCGACGGCAGCGTGGACATTATCGGCCAGGGCAGCGTGCCCAGCGAAGGGCTCAAGCGCGGCTCAGTCGTGAACCTGGAGCGGACCGTGCAGGCCATCAAGGAATCGGTGCACCGCGCCGAGCGGGTGGCCGGCGTCAAGGTGGAAAGCGCCTACATTTCGGTGGCAGGCAACCACACCAAAGCGATCACCAGCCACGGCCTGGCCGCCATTCGCCGGGGTCACGAGATCACCGAGACCGACGTGCACCGCGCCATCGAGAATGCCCAGGCCGTGCCGCTGGACCCCAATCTGGAAGTGCTGCACACCCTGCCTCAGGAATACGAGGTGGACGGCCAGGAAGGCATCAAGAGCCCTGTGGGCATGCACGGCGTCCGTCTGGAAGTGGACGTACATATCGTGGCCGGCACCGCTGGGCCACTGCTGAACCTGCGCCGCTGCGTGCAGGAAGCGGGCCTGCGCGTAGACGGCTTTGTGCTGCAAGCACTCGCTTCGGGCCTCGCCACGGTGGACACCAGCGAGCAGAGCCAGTCGGTCATTGTGATTGACATGGGCGGCGGCACCACCGATATCGGCGTCTTTCGCCGGGGCAATCTGGCCCACAGCGCTTCTATTCCCATCGGCGGCGACCATGTCACAGCCGACTTGGCGCAGATTCTCAAGATTCCCATGGAAGAAGCCGAGGATGTCAAGCGCCGCTACGGCGCCGCCCTCCCCGAAATGGCCGACGCCGACCTGACCCTGGAAATCACCACCGGGCAGGGCAAGACCCACGCCCTGAGCGCCCAGGAACTGTCACGGGTGATCAAGCCGCGCATCGCCGAGATTTTCGGCATGATCCGCGACGAGATTGACCAGACGCTGGGCCCGGTTGAGCTGATCGCTCAGCATGTGATCCTGACCGGCGGCGCCAGCAAGCTGCGTGGCACGCCCGAGCTGGCCCGCG
Source organism: Deinococcus sp. (assembly GCA_030524065.1). Lineage (GTDB taxonomy): Bacteria > Deinococcota > Deinococci > Deinococcales > Deinococcaceae > Deinococcus. The sequence continues at coordinate 12,300 of JAUNHF010000008.1, read as the reverse complement.
ACCGCTTCCGGGTGCCGGTGCGCCTGGGCAAGCCGGGCAACATCGGCGGACTGGTGGATATTGTCAACGGCCCTGAGTACGCTGCGGGCGTGGGCCTGGTGCTGTTCGGTCTGTACGAGGACGGCCGCCTGGTGGCTCCTGCGCCGCTGCCGCTGCCCGAACCTGAGCCCGAGCTTCAGGCCAGCAAAGCGCAGCCCAGCAAGCCCCCGCTGATCAAGTCCAAAAAGGACCGTGAGCCTGAGCCTGAGCCGCAGCCGGCCCCAGCGCGTACCGAGCGCCCCCGCACCGAACGCGCCCGCCCGCAGCAAGAACAGCCGGCGCCGCGTCCCGAGCCTGCCGCCACGGGCCCGGTGCAGCAGACGGTGATGCGGACCTCGCCCCAGGCTCAGGAACAGCGTCCCACGGCCCCGGACCGCAAGCCGGGCCTGATGGAAAAGATCCGCAGCTGGTTTAGCGACTGGCTGTAAGGAAAGCGGCGCGGGGCCACACTGGCCTCCGCTTCTTTCTGCCGGCCGCGCTACACTGCGCAGGTAACGTTTTTCAGGCTGCCCCTCTTTCCCGCAGGCCGACACGGAAAGAACCCCGCAGCCACCTTCCGGGCCAGGGGCACTTGCCCTGCCCATCACCCCAAAGGAGTCAGACTATGGAAGCTGCCAAAATTCGCGTAATTGGACTGGGTGGAGCCGGCAACAATGCCGTGAACCGCATGATCGAATCGGGACTGGACGGCGTGGAATTTATCGCCGGCAATACCGACGCGCAGGTGCTCGCCAAGAGCCACGCCGAAGTGCGGATTCAGCTCGGCGACCGCCTGACCCGTGGTCTGGGCGCCGGCGCCAACCCCGAAGTGGGCGAGCAGGCCGCCATGGAGGACAAGGAGCGCATCAAAGAGTACCTAGACGGCACTGACATGCTGTTTATCACCGCCGGCATGGGCGGCGGCACCGGCACCGGCTCCGCGCCCGTCGTAGCCGAAATCGCCCGCGAAATGGGCATCCTGAGCGTGGCGATTGTCACCCGCCCCTTTAAGTTTGAAGGCCCCAAGCGTCAGCGCGTGGCCGAAGAAGGCATCTCCAAGCTGGCCGAGCGCGTGGACGGCATGATCGTGGTGAACAACGAAAAGCTGCTGACCGCCATTGACAAGAAAGTGTCGTTCCGCGAGGCCTTCTTGATTGCCGACCGGGTGCTGTACTTCGGTGTCAAGGGCATCAGCGACGTGATCAATGTAGAGGGCATGATCAACCTCGACTTTGCCGACGTGCGCAACCTGCTGAGCAACTCCGGCACCATCCTTATGGGCATCGGCGCAGGCCGGGGCGACAAAATGGTGGAAGAAGCCGCCATGACCGCCATTCATTCGCCGCTGCTGGAACGCGGAATTGAGGGTGCCAGCCGCATTCTGGTCAATGTGACCGGCTCCTACGACCTGAGCATGAACGACGCCAACGAGATTCTGGAGCGCGTGCGCGAGGCCACCGGCCGCGAGGACCCGGACGTGCTGTTTGGCATCACCCCCGACGAAGCGGCGGGCGACGAGGTGCGTGTCACCGTGATTGCCACCGGCTTCGACGACAGCCCCTTTGAAGGCGGCAGCAGCTTTGACAACATGGTGCGCCCGGTCCGCACCGGCAGCTCGTCGGGCTACGACCCCAAGGACTACGACATCCCCGCTTTCCTGCGCAATGTAGGCCGCGACTGATCACCGGGACAAGCCTCTGGCGGTTGTCCGGCATGTCCTGACCCTACCCGTAGCTTTGTCCAAGCAGCCTCTAGACTGGAGCCATGACTCCTGAACTGCCTTCTCCCCTGCCCTGGCCTGCGGCGGGGGAGTTCGTCTGGCGCGGGGCGGAAGTGGACCCGGCGCGGCCCACCCTGCTGATGTTCTTTCACCTGGAATGTGCGGGCTGCGTGTCGCGCGGCATTCCCTTTATGAAGCGGCTGCACGCGGAGTACGGCGAGCAGGTGAACTTTATCGCCGTACACACCTCGCGTGGGCACCGGCACCTGCCCCGTGAAGAGATTCTGCCCACCCTGCTGCACTTTGCCGAGAAGTTTGCGCGGCTGCCCTTTGCCGTGGCGCTGGATGAAACTGGCGCACTGGCCGGCGCCTACGCCACAGAGGGCACCCCGCACTGGGTCGCTCTACAGGGCGGCGAGGTGGTGCGCTCTATCTATGGCAGTCAGGACAATGCCCAGACCCGGCTGGAGTACTGGCTGGCCGAAGTCACCGGGGCAGCCTGATGGACCGCCAACTGAATACCCTGCTGTCGCTGACCGCTGCCGACGCCCTGGCCGCCGCGACCGAGTTCAAGACGCCACAGGCCATTCGCCAGCGCTACGGCGAGACGCTCCGCGAGTATCAGGAAGGCAGCGTGTTCGGATTTGCGCCCGGCGAGGCCACCGACGACAGCCAGATGGTGGCGGCGACCCTGCTGGGGTACGCCCGCAGCGAGGGGCCACGCGGTGAAAGGTTGGGCGGTGTGCTGGCCGGCCTGCGCGACTGGCTGAGCACCCGCCCGCCTGACGTGGGCAGCCTGACGCGCAGCGCGCTCGGGTACGGCACGCTGGACGGCGGCGTGCGGGCCTGGGCCGGCAGCGGGTATGAGAGTGCTGGCAACGGCGGCCTGATGCGAATTGCCGCCGTGTGGCTGGCCGGCTTCAGCGGTGAGGAATTGGCCCGCCAAAGTGTGCTGGTCACGGCGCTCACCCACGCCGACCCACGCTGCGTGTACGCTTCGGTGTTCTTCACGGGACTGCTTGAAGCGCTGGGGCAAGATGAGCCGCTGCCCCGCGCCGCCGCACACGGGCTGGCCCTGCTGGACCGCACTGATGCCTGCGCCGTGATGCTGGACGCAGAGCTGTTCGGGCTGGACAGCCGCGCCGCTTACGCCGAGTTTGGCGAGCGCAGTCGCCCGGCCCGCCAGCAGGTGCGCGAACGGGTCCGCAGCGGGCTGGAAGGACACCTCACTTCGCAGAGCGGTTATGTGCTGGACACCCTGGAAGCGGCCCTGGCCCACGCCCGCGCTGGGGACTGGCTGGCCTGCGTTGAGACGGCCGCGCTGCTGGGCGACGATTCGGACACGGTGGCCTGCGTGGCCGGGGCAATTGCCGGGGCGCGGGGTTTGAGCGTGCCAGGCCATCTGCTGCCGCCACTGCGGCTGGGCCACTCCTGGCCGGGCTGGCAGCAGGAATGGGCCTGCGCAGAGCGGCTGCCGGAGCTGCTGCGCGCAGCCCAGGCGGCCAGCCGCGCCTAAGCCGTGACACCGTGCAGTTCAGCAGTGACACCGTGCGGTGTGACCGAGCCCGTGGGAGTGGAGCCGGGGGCCTGCCACTCCCATTTCCGCTAGGCCGAACCTTCCTGGGCGAACTCGGCCTGGGCGCTGCGTTCGCCGGGCAGTTTCTCGTACACGCCGTCTTCACGCAGGCGCCAAGAGCCGCGCTCGTCACTCAGTTCAGTGTTCATGATGTCCAGGAACTCTTCACGCAGCGTGGGCACCAGCACCGGGGCCAGCACTTCCACCCGGCGGTCCAGGTTGCGGCTCATCCAGTCGGCACTGCCGAAATACACTTCCGGCTGGCCGCCATTTCCAAACGCATAAATGCGCGAGTGCTCCAAAAAGCGGCCCAGCAGGCTGCGAATCTCAATATTTTCGCTCAGGCCAGGCACGCCGGGGCGCAGGCAGCAGACCCCGCGAATCACCATGCGGATGCGGACGCCCGCCTGCGAAGCGCGGTACAGCGCCTCAATCATGGCCGGGTCGGTCAGTTGGTTGCACTTGCCCACGAACCAGGCGTCGCCGCCCTGGCGGGCCACTTCCGCTTCGCGCTCCAGCCGCTCGACCATGCCCGCCCTGGCCCAGCGCGGAGCCACCAGCAGGTGGCGGTACTCTGCCTCGGCGTACCCGGTCAGGTGGTTAAACAGCTCGGTGGCGTCGGCGCCCAGGGCCGGATCAGAGGTCATCAGGCTGAGGTCGGTGTACAGCCGCGCCGTCTTGGGGTTGTAGTTGCCGGTACCGATGTGCACGTAGCGGCGCAGGCCACCTTCTTCGCGCCGCACCACCAGCGTGACCTTGGCGTGGGTTTTCAGACCGGCCATCCCGTGCACCACATGGGCGCCGGCCCGCTCCAGCTGCTTGGCCCAGGAGATGTTGCGCTGCTCATCGAAGCGGGCTTTGAGCTCAATAAAAGCCACCACCTGCTTGCCGCTCTCGGCGGCCGAGCGCAGCGCACCCAGCAGCCGGGGGTCGTCACCTGTGCGGTACAGAATCTGCTTGATCGCCAGCACGTCGGGGTCAGCGGCGGCTTCTTCTAGGAAATTCAGCACATGGTCAAACGAATCATAGGGGTGGTGCAGCAGCAGGTCGCGCCGGCGCAGCACGCTGAAAATGTCCTCACCCTCGCGCCGGTGGTAAGGGTGCAGATGCGGCTGGTGCGGCTCGAAGCTCAGGTCCGGGCGACTGACCGGCAGCCCCATAAAGTCGCTGGTGCCCAGCGGCCCCTGCAACTGAAACACGTCCCGCGGGGCGATGCTCATGCGCTCCTGCAAGTAGTCCAGCAGCCGCGCAGGCATGTCCTGCATCACTTCCAGGCGCACCGGATCTCCAAAGCGGCGGCGGCGCAGCCCGTCTTCCACCGTGGCAAGCAGGTCCTCGGCCTCGTCCTCGTCAAAGTCAAAATCGGTGTTGCGGGTCACCCGGAACAGGTGAACGGCCTGCACCCGGCGGCCCCTGAACAGCTCGTCCATATGGGCGGCCATCACGTCTTCCAGCAGCATCAGCCGGCCCCCGATGGTCACGGTGCGCGGCAGCACGCCCACCGGCACCTTGACGCGGGCAAAGTCGGGTTCTTTTTTCTTTTTGCCTTCCAGCAGCACTGCGAGGTTCAGACTGAGGTTGCTGATGTAAGGAAAAGGGTGACTGGGGTCCACCACCAGCGGGGTCAGCACCGGCTGAATCTGGTCAAGGTAGTGCCGCCGGACCTCGTCGCGGCCAGCGGCGTCCAGCTCCTCCATGCGCCAGATTTTGATGCCTTCTGCCTCAAGCTGCGCCAGCACCTGCCGCGCCGTGCCCTCAACCCGCTCCATCATGTCGTGGGTCTGGTCACGCACCAGCTTGAGCACTTCACGCGGCAGCAGGCCGTCCAGACTGGGGGTCTGCACGCCGGCGGCGATCTGCTGATGAATTCCGGCCACGCGCACCATAAAAAACTCGTCAAGGTTGCTGCCGCAGATGGCGGTGAACTTCAGCCGCTCCAGCAGCGGGTTGCGCTCGTCGCAGGCTTCGGCCAGCACGCGCTCGTTGAATGCCAGCCACGACAGCTCACGGTTCATGAAACGGCTGGACGGATTGCTCACGGTGCTGAAGGTCTCACGCAGCGGGGTCTGCGACTGGGCCACGGGCAGGGCGGCCATCACGTCCGCCTGGGGGGCCGCGGATACTGGCGGCGCGGCAGCCGCCTGAACTGGCGCAGCCTGGGCAGCCAGTGACTTGGCCTTGGCGGCAGCTTTCGCGGCCAGCGGAGCCGCCTTGCCGGCCGCCTTAGGACTAGCCGCCTTAGAACTGACCGCCTTGGAGCGGGTTCCCTTAGGGCCCGTCGCTTTAGGGCCAGCCACCTTGGCACTGGCTGGGGCACTGGCAGATTTTTTGCGGGAAGCCGGCTTGCTGGATTTGGGCTTGGTCATGTGTACCTCAACAACGACAGAGACTCGGGGGGAAGACAGGCAGAAAATGCATCCCATTAAACCGAAGGGGCGTCACTGCAATGTCAGCGAAAGGTCAGGAGGCAGCCCCATCTGAGGCCGAGTCAGGGGGAACGCGGACAAAAAAAGAGCCGCCAGGCGACTCTTGTGGTGCAGCTCTCCTCTCAGCGCCCTTCAGACTCGGCCAAACAGCAGGGCCGCGTTTTGCCCACCGAAAGCGAACGAGTTGCTCAGAGCGTACTGCACCTGCCGCTCGCGGGCTTCCCCGGGGATGTAGTCCAGGTCGCACTGCGGGTCGGGGTGGGTCAGGTTGATGGTGGGCGGCAGAATGCCGTCGCTCAGCGCCTGGGCCACCGCGATGGCCTCAACGGCGCCCGCTGCGCCCAGCAGGTGCCCGGTCATAGACTTGGTGGAGCTGACCGCCAACTTGTAGGCATGCTCCCCGAACACGTGCTTGATGCCCTGGGTTTCGTGCAGGTCGTTGGCCGGGGTAGAGGTGCCGTGCGCGTTGATGTACCCGACCTGCTCAGGGTTCACGCCCGCTGTCCGCAGGGCCATCCGCATGGCGAGCTGAGCGCCAGCCCCCTCGGGCGCGGGCATGGTGATGTGGTGCGCGTCGGCACTCACGCCAAAGCCCAGGATTTCGGCGTAGATACGGGCGCCGCGCTTCCTGGCCGTTTCGTACTCTTCAAGCAGCACCACGCCGGCCCCTTCACCCATCACGAAGCCGTCGCGCTCGGCGTCAAAGGGCCGGCTAGCGGCCTGCGGGTCGTCGTTGCGGGTGCTGAGCGCCTTCATGTTGGCAAAGCCGCCCATCGCCAGCGGCACAATGCTGGCCTCGGTGCCCCCCGCGAACATCCGGTCGGCCAGGCCCAGTTGGATGTAGCGGGCCGCTTCTCCGATGGACCCGGTGCCGGTGGCGCAGGCCGTGACCACGGTAGAGCTGGGACCGGTGGCGCCGTAGCGCATGGCGACATGCCCGGTGCTCATGTTGGCGATCATCATCGGAATGAACATGGGGCTGATGCGGCCTGGACCACGCTCAAAGCTGACGCGGGCCTGCGCCTCGAAGGTCTCCATGCCGCCGATCCCACTGCCCACGATGGCCCCGGTGCGTTCGCCGGCCACTTCCTCACGGGTCAGGCCGCTGTCTTCAAGGGCCAGGTCGGCGGCAACCAGCGCAAACTGCACCACCCGGTCCAGGCGGCGGGCTTCCTTGGCGTCCAGCCAGGGCGAGAGATCGTCTTTTACTTCGCCGGCAATTCTGCTGGCGATCACGCTGGGGTCAAAGTGGGTGATGGGGTCAACGCCGCTTTTGCCGGCACGCTGGGCCTGGGCAAAAGTGTCCTTGCCGGTGCCGATAGGCGTGACGGGGCCTAGGCCGGTGATCACGACACGTTTCAGTTCAGTCATGGTGCTGTCCTTTTAAAAAAGTGGGCCGGCTACCGTCAGGCAGGAGGCAGCAACCAGCCACAGGAGATGGGCCAAAACGAAAAGAGACAAACGCCCGCCCGGTGGGGAACGCCTGTCTCTCGCGGCCACTGACGCGGCAGAGAATGGAGGCGCAGCCGTGTGGCGGGCCTCCGGCTGCGGGTTACTGGTTTTGCTGGACGTAGTCCACAGCCGCCTGAACGGTGCGGATACCTTCGGCGTCCTCGTCACTGATGGTCAGGCCGAACTTGTCTTCCAGGCCCATCACCAGTTCTACGATTTCCAGGCTGTCAGCGCCCAGGTCTTCCACGAAGCGGGCTTCGGGAGTCACCTGATCGGCGTCGGCACCCAGTTTTTCTACAATCACTTCTTTAACGTCATCAAAAATAGCCATGTTGTCTACCTCCTGCTTTCTGGAATCCTGCACAGTGTAGCGGATTCGGCTGTGGCCGGCTGCCTACTCCGGACGGGGTTTAAGGGAATGGCAAGGCGGGAGCCAGGGCGCGCTCAGTGAGGGTTCATGCCCCCGTCCACGCCGATGATCTGCCCAGAGATATAGCTGGCCGCTGCCGACGCCAAAAAAGCCACCAGCGCGGCCACTTCCTCTGGATGCCCCATGCGGCCCAGCGGGATGCTTTTTTCGTATTCGGCGCGCAGCTCGGCCCTTAGGTCCTGGGTCATGTCCGATTCGATAAAGCCGGGCGCCACCGCGTTCACAGTGATGCCGCGCCCACCGTACTCCTTGGCGAGGGCTTTGGTCAGTCCGATCAGGCCCGCCTTGCTGGCGACGTAGTTGGCCTGACCGGGGTTGCCGCTTAGGGCCACCACGCTAGAAATGTTGATAATGCGCCCGCTTCTGGCCCGCATCATGTGCTTGATGGCGGCGCGGCTGGCACTGAACGCACTGCTCAGGTTGGTCTGGATCACCGCGTTCCAGTCCTCGTCTTTCATGCGAATGGCGAGGTTGTCGCGGGTAATGCCGGCATTGTTGACCAGCACGTCCAGCCCGCCCATTTCCTTGATCACGGTTTCGACGAGCGCGGCCGCCTGCGCCGGGTCGGACAGGTCAGCCCCAAACACCTGCGCCGTGCCACCCAAGCGGCGGATGTCGGCCGCCACCGCTTCGGCCTGCTCCTGCCCGCGCCCGTAGTGCACGGCCACGGCAAAGCCGTCCTGCGCCAGCTTCAGCGCCATCGCCCGGCCCAGGCCCCGGCTGGAACCGGTGACCAGGGCGATCTTCTTGTGTGGTTCTGTCATTGTTCCTCCTGGGTCAGCGCCTCAACGTCGGCGGCGGTGCCCACATTCAGCACCTGCGCGCCCGGCACAATTTTCCTGACCAGCCCGGTGAGTACCCGGCCGGGGCCAAATTCGATAAAGACTTCGGCGCCCGCGTCCGCCAGCGCCTGCACGGTTTCTACCCAGCGCACCGGGGCCGTGATTTGCTCGGCCAGCAGCTCCGGCAGCGCCGCAGGCGTCTGGTTGGCCGCCGCCGTGACATTGGCATAGACCGGAAAGGCCAGCTCGCCGTACGCCACACTTTGCAGCGCTGGGGACAGCCCTTCGCGGGCCGGCTGCATCAGCGGGCAGTGAAAGGGCGCACTGACCTTGAGTGGAATCACTTTCAGGCCCAGCGCCTTGAGGTCTGCGCTCGCCTGCATGACCGCCTCGCCCTCGCCCGAAATCACCGTCTGGGTTGGGGCGTTAAAGTTGGCGGGCTGCACACCCTGCATGGACTGGCAGACCTCGCGCACTTTTGCCGGGTCACCCATCACCGCGCTCATGGCGCCGTGTCCGACCGGGACGGCGGCCTGCATCAGCTCGCCGCGCTGGCGGGTCAGGCGCAGGGCACTGTCCAGGGTCAGGGCACTGGCGGCCACCAGGGCCGAGTACTCGCCCAGGCTGTGCCCGGCGGCAAAGGCCGGGGTTAGACCGCTGCGGGCCTGCCACGCACGGTACGCCGCCACACTGGCCGCGACCAGGGCCGGCTGCTGGTTGGCAGTCAGCGTGAGGTCCTCCAGCGGGCCTTCTTCTATCAGGGCACGCAGGCCCGGCAGCGTCGCTTCCGCCTGGGCATACACTGCTTCAGCTTCCGGGAAAGCGGCGGCCAGGTCGGCCCCCATGCCCACCGCGTGCGACCCCTGGCCGGGAAACAGGGCGGCGATTTTCTTGCCTTGCAGCCCACCTTGCAGCTCAGTGTCTGGCATGGCTTAGCCCTCCGCCCGCAGCGAGGGGGCACCGGCCCACCATTTCAGCGTGCAGGCCGCCCAGCTCAGGCCGCCGCCGAACGCCACCATCAGCACGTTCTGGCCGTCCTGAATGCGCCCGTCGCGCACCGCGTCCGCCACCGCCAGCGGCACCGTGGCGGCGCTGGTGTTGCCGTACTTGTGCAGATTCACCACGAACTTGTCCATGCCTACGCCGAAGCGCTCCGCCGCCGCTTCGATAATGCGGATGTTGGCCTGGTGGGGAATAATCCAGCTGACATCTTCAATGCTGAGTCCGGATTTCTTCAGGACCTGCTGGCCGCTTTCCGGAATGACCCGCACGGCGAACTTGAACACTTCGCGGCCGTTCATTCCGGCGTACTCGCCCATCTGGGTGCCGTCGGGCAGCTGCGGGGCGGCGCCGGGCATGTACAGGCTGCTCCCGCCCGAGCCGTCGGCTCCCATCACAAACTCGCCCAGGCCGTAGCCGGCGGGCACTGGCCCCACCACTGCCGCGCCGGCCCCGTCGGCAAACAGAATGGCATTGTTGCGCTCCTGCTGGTCCACCCGCTTGGACAGCACCTCGGTGCCGATCACCAACACTCGGCGGGCAATGCCGGCGGCGATCTGGCCCTTTGCCAGCGCCAAACCATACACGAATCCCGAGCAGGCCACCGAAATGTCGGCGGCAGCCACACCGCGCAGGCCCACCTGCTCACCGATCAGGGCGGCCGTGCTGGGAAACAGGGCGTCCGGGGTGCCGGTGGCGCACAGGATCAGGTCCACTTCCCGCAGGGCGTCCGGGTCGTGGGCCAGCAAGTCCTGCACGGCCTTGACGCCCAGATGCGAGGCGTACTCGTCCTCGGCGGCGTAGCGGCGCTCGCGCATCCCGGTCCGCGACTCGATCCACTCGGCGCTGGTGTCCAGATAACTCTCGTAAAAGGCGTTGGTCACCACCCGCTCAGGCACATGCATGCCCAGCGCGGTGATCCCGATGCCCCCACGGGAAGAGGGGTCTGTTGAGGTCATGCCCGCAACCTAGCATTCTTTGAACCACCGTTCAGTGAATTCGGGATGAGGTTCAAGCGGCGCGCACGGAGCACCCAGGCACGGCCACAAAAAAAGCGTGCAGGGCCAAAACCCCGCACACTCTGCCACCAAACTCTTACTCTTCGCTGCTCTTGTCGGCCTGCTCTTCAGACTGGCCCCCGGCCACTTCGCCCTCGGCAGCCTCACTGCTGGCAGCTCCAGACTGGCTCTGCTCGCCTTCGCTCTGGCCTTCGCCGCTCAGCTGGCTCAGGGCCTGGTTCAGCGCCTTGGAACGCAGGATATCGGTGTAAAAAGCGTTCAGGCCGCCGGCGCCCATCTGGGTCTGCATGTCCTGGGGGCTGACACCGCTCATCTGGGCCATCGCCATCAGGTTCTGACCGAACTCCTGGTCGCTGACTTCTACCTTCAGGTCCTCAGCCAGCTTGCCCAGGGCCAGATCGCGCTTCACGCGCTGCTCGGCGTTCCTGCCCAGCTCCTGCAGGAACTCGTCCAGCTTGCCCTGCTCCTGCATAAAGGATTCGTACTCGCTCCAGCGCACGCCCTGACGGCCCAGATCGATCTAGATCTCGTGCATCAGGTCTTCCTCTCGGCGCTGAATCAGCTACAGGGGACTGTCCACGGTCATGCCTTCGATCAGGGCGCTGAGGAACTCCTCACGGCGGGCGCCTTCGCCTTCGCTCTGGGCGCGGCGCTCCAGCTCTTCACGCAGGGTGGCGCGCAGCGCTCCCAGGTCACTGAACTGCATGGTGCCGGCAAAGTCGTCATTCAGCTCAGGCAAGGTCTTGGACTTGATGCCCAGCACCTTGACCTTGACCGGAGTGGCGTCTTCGCCCTCTTCGGCAGGCACGCTGATCTCGATTTCGTCGCCCACGTTCTTGCCCAACAGCGCTTTTTGGATGTGCTCGCCGGCCATGTCCATGTAGATAGGGTAGCTGCCTTCTTCACCCTCTTCTTCCACGGTCACCTGATCGGTGGCTTCAATGGCGCGCTCCACTTGCTCGAAGCTGGCGGCGCGCTCCTGCATGTCGGCCAGGGTGCGCTCCACCACTTCGTCCGTGATTTCAGGCGCGGCGGCGCTCAGGCTCAGGCCGTGCCAGTCGCTCAGGGTGACTTCGGGGTACAGGTCACCCTTTACGGTAAAGGTGAAGGTCTCGCCGCTTTTCACGTCCTGCGGCTCGATCTGGGCGTCTACCATGCTCAGTTCCAGCTCACGCACGGCTCTGGGAAAGTGAGCGTTGACCAGGCGGTTTTGTACTTCGCCCTCGGCGTAGCCTTCGCCCACGCGCTTTTCGATCACGCGGCGGGGAGCCTTGCCGGGGCGGAAGCCAGGCACGCGCACCTGCTGGGCCAGACCCTTCCAGACAGCGTCAAATGCGCTGTTCACTTCGTTTGCAGGCACTTCAACCTTGAACTCAACCTGATGACCTTCTTTTTTGATTAACTCTGCCATGCGTCTCCCGTGTGGCCTCACCTTCACTTGTGCGGGCCGGGCCGCGTTGAGCGGGCGCCGCGAGGTGGGCCAGTCGTTCAAAAGGGTACTATACACGCTTCCTATCGGCCAAAAGCTTCCCAGGGGGCGTGAAGGGGGGCGGGGCTTGGCAGCCGGCGCAGCACTGCTGGGCGCTCGGCACAGTCAGCAGAGCAACCAGCACGCCAGTCAGCACAACAAAAAACGGCCCTCCCCTACAGGAAAGCCGCTTGGCTGTGGTGCGAGGAAAGGGACTTGAACCCTCACTCCGAAGAACCAGATCCTAAGTCTGGCGCGTCTACCAGTTCCGCCATCCTCGCGCATAAGGCCGCTGCTGCCAGCAAGCCTAAGCATAAAGGCAGCCCCGCCTGCTGGGCAAGTCGGGGCTGCATCTTGGGGTGGAATATGGGACTTGAACCCACGGCCTCCGCTTCCACAGAGCGGCGCTC
>JAUNHF010000283.1 GCA_030524065.1 Deinococcus sp. | reverse complement strand
GAGAAACCCCGTGACCAACACCAAACAGATCAAGCTGACCAAAGAAGGCTACGAGCGACTGGAAAAGGCACTGGCCCAGGAGCAGGAGCGCCTGATTGAGGCCACCCGCATCGTGCAGGAGCAGATGGAAAACTCCACCGATTCGGAAGACACCGGCTTGGAAGATGCCAAGCGTGAAAAGCGCCAGGTGGAAGCCCGCATTGAGGAGCTGGAAGACACCCTGGCCCGCGCCACCGTGATTGAGGGTGCCAGTGCCGACGGCGCCGTAAACCTGGGTGCCACCGTGCTCCTGAGCAACGAAACGGCCAAAAAGGAAATGACCGTGAAAGTGGTGAGCGCCGCCGAGGCCAGCGTGCGCGGAGGCGACAAAACCCCCCGCATCAGCGACGACAGTCCGGTGGGCCGCGAGCTGATGGGCCGCCGCGAGGGCGACGCTTTTGTGGTGAATCTGGAAGGTGGCAAGCAGGTCAAGTACAAAGTAAAGACCGTTAGCTACTAAGCAGCTGCTCAGGTGCAGAAGGCGGCAGGGGGGCATCCTTCAGGTTCCCTTCTGCACTTGCTTGAGCGCTTCCGCGCTGCCGTATCCTTTACACTTCTAGCCATGTCAGACGAAGGCCAGCAGCCCACCCCGCACACCAGCACCCCCGCATCCAGTGCCCCCGACCACAGCCACCTCCACGAGCAGACCGTCAGCCGCCTGAACAACCTCGCCGCCCAGGTAGAAGCTGGGTTTGAGGCGTACCCCTATACCTACGACCAGAGCCACCACAGCCGCGATGTGCTGGCCGCTCACCCCGCCGAAACTGAGGACGGCAAGTGGGAGCCGGGCCAGGAGTGGCCGGAAGAAAGCTACTCGCTGGCCGGGCGCATCACCCTGCTGCGCCACATGGGCAAGGCCGCTTTTGCCGAGCTGCAAGACGAGTGGGGTAGCCTGCAAGTCTTTTTCTCCAAGGGCGACCTGGAAAGTTTTGCCGCCACCAAGAAGATTGACTTGGGCGACATCGTCGGCGTCAAAGGCTACCCCTTCGTGACCAAGACGGGGCAGCTGACCCTGCACGTTACTGAGTGGCAGCCGCTGGTCAAGAGCCTGCATCCGCTGCCCACCAAAAAGGGCGGCTTGCAGGACGAAGAACTGCGTGCCCGCCGCCGCTACCTGGACCTGATTGTGAACCCGGAGCGCCGCAGCGCCTTTCGCACCCGCAGCCAGGCCATTCGCTACATCCGCACTTTTCTGGACCGCCAGGGCTTTATGGAGGTGGAAGGCCCGACCCTACAGGTGGTGCCCGGCGGCACCGAGGCCACGCCCTTTACCACCCACCACAAGGCTTTGGGTCACGAGTTCAGCCTGCGCATCAGCCTGGAGCTGTATCTCAAGCGGCTCCTGGTGGGCGGCTTTGAGCGGGTCTATGAGATTGGCCGCAACTACCGCAACGAGGGCATTGACCGCACCCACAACCCCGAATTCACCATGCTGGAAGCCTATTTTGCGTATGGCGACTACGAGGACATGATGCGGCTGGTGGAGGAGATGCTGAACGGGCTGGTCAAGGAAGTGACGGGCGGCAGCGAAAAAATCACCTATCAGGGCCGTGAGCTGGATTTCAGCCTGCCCTTTAGGCGCCTGGATTTCGTGACCGCGCTGAAGGAAAAGGCCGGCCTGGAGTTTGATCCGCTGGACCTGGAGCAGCTGCGGGCCTGGGCCGACGAGCGGCACCCTGAGCTGCGGAAAGTCCCCAGCTACAAGCTGCTGGACAAACTGAGCGGCGAGTACATCGAGCCCGAGTTGCAGGACCCCACCTTCCTGGTCAACATGCCGCTGGTCATCAGCCCACTCGTCAAAAAGCACCGCGAGCGCGCTGGCCTGAGCGAGCGGGCGGACCTGTTCGTGGGCGGCTTTGAGTTGGCTCCTATTTACTCCGAGCTGAACGACGCCCTGGACCAGCGCGCCCGCTTCGAGGCGCAGACGGCCCGCCGTGAGGCCGGCGACGACGAAGCCCACCAGCAGGACGAAGATTTCCTGCTGGCGCTGGAATACGGCATGCCGCCCACCGCCGGCATGGGCATGGGCATGGACCGCCTTGCCATGCTGCTGACCGACTCCGACTCTATCCGCGACGTGCTGCTGTTCCCGCTGCTGCGCCCGGAAGCGGGGAGGCCAGCGGGGCAGGTAGAAGACGCACAGGCGGGCGAAGCAGAAGGCTGACGGTGCCTGCGGGTGTCTTGAGCCCGCTCCGCTCTGATCAGTGCGGCCCTCTCCGGTTGGAGGGGGCCGCTTTGCTGTTACTGCGTGGGGAGGCGACCGGCCAGGGGCGGCGGGCCTGGGGTATCCTCGGGGACAACCGCCGCCGCGCTGCGCCTGCGCGCTGCGGCGTCCAGCTTCCGGCCACAAGGAGATGCCATGACCACACTTGACCGTCAGCCCGACCCCGCCGCCCCTGGCCCACAGCCCGCACGTGGCCGCCTGCGTTTCGTGACTGCCGCCAGCCTGTTTGACGGCCACGACGCCAGCATCAACATCATGCGGCGGATTTTGCAGGCTCAGGGCGCCGAAGTGATTCACCTGGCCCACAACCGCAGCGTGGATGAGGTGGTGAACACGGCCATTCAGGAAGATGCCCACGGCATTGCGGTCAGCAGCTATCAGGGCGGGCACGTGGAGTATTTCCGGTACATGCGTCAGCTGCTGGACGAGCGCGGCGCAGGGCACATTCAGGTGTTCGGCGGCGGCGGCGG
>JAUNHF010000282.1:1229-2746 GCA_030524065.1 Deinococcus sp. | reverse complement strand
TTTGCCGTCTGGAACGAGGTCGAACTGAAGTTGTCACCTACTGAGATTGGAAATCTATTTCTTCTTCAACGGTCTGAAGCCCGGCTCAAGTGGGATCTCGCCTGCATCCTGAAGATCCTGTAGCAGCTCAGGCAGCAGGTTTTCCTGGTGGATACCGCTGCCGGTGGCCTGCATCGCCGCGGCGAGTTCCGGGAAATAGGACTGATCCCCCGGCAGCTTCCCCTTGAGAGGCAGAGCTCCCCTCGGCAGGGCCAGTTCATAAGTGCCGACGTCCATACGCCAGAGAGACCAATCCACCCGGACACTCCGCAGGAGCCGCGACGCGATACGCAGGCCGCCGAGGTCGAGGTCACAGCTGAGGTGGACTGTTGTGCCAGGAACAATCTTTTCCAAAAGAGCGACGAGGGCGGAGCTTGGCTGACCCTGGGTACAGAGCAAGGAAGCCTGCGGAAAAGCGGCGTGCAGGCTTTCGAAGATGCTGGGGTTCTCAACCACCCACAGGCGCCCGCCGCGGGCCAGCACCCTTTCCAACCGCACCACCTCCCGGTAAGGCAGGGCCAAAACATGCCCAGCTGTGGCCTCGAGCCAGGTGGGACCCAGCAGATTGGCGCACAGGGCGGTACGGCTGACCCCGTCCTGCTCAGGCGTGCCGAGGTCCAGGTCAGCTGCCGCCGCCCGGAAGACCTTGCCGGCGAGGGTCGTGACGTCCAGGGCATGGGCGTCACCGGCTACCTGGGCCGCGAGGGCCGCGAAGCTCGCGTGCTCCTGGCTGAGCTGCAGCGCTCTGGCGACCGTCTCGGCGGTGCCCTGAACCGGCTGACCTTCCCTGAAAGCCGCCTTCAGAAGCGGGGCCCCTCCACAGTCTGCCCTGAGAAGCGCCTGCCACTCCCCGTCCGTGACCGCACCCAGCGCCGCTTCCCAGGCCTCCTCGAAGGCAGCCCGTTCCTGCCGGCGGGTCTGGAGTGGACCACCGGCCAGAACTTGCAGCACCTCCACCAGTCCGGTGCCGTACTTCAGGCGCCGGAGCGCCGCGTCAAGTTCACCCAGGTCCAGCACTTTGGGGCCCGGGCGGCCGGTGAGCCGCCACAGCGCTTCCCATTCGCTGTCGGACAGACTTGGACGGCTTTTGCCGAGCGTTCCGGTCTTGCGGTAGCGGACCAGCGCCATTTCCAGCACCGGGCCGAGGCCACTCGCCGTCAACTCGTGGAGAGCTGTCTCAGCTCTGGAAGCCATAATCGGTCCCGGACCGCGTGGTCTGCCCGTCCCAGACGGAGCCCAGTGCCCCGAAGAGCTTGCCCTCCGGGGTCGGCACGGTACGCAGTTCATAGGTAGCGGCACCGTCCAGCTGCGCTGACGTATCGATTCGGCGCTCGCTGGTAGCGATCCAGGCGAACTCCAGCGCCTCCATGATGCGGTAGAGCGTGCCGATGTTGTCGAGGTCCATCCCGGCGAACGCCTCGTCCAGACCGATCAGGCGCGGTGCCTGAGGTCCCAGGCGGTCAAAGCGGGCCGCCAGA
>JAUNHF010000282.1:0-1219 GCA_030524065.1 Deinococcus sp. | reverse complement strand
CGCACTGCGCTCTCCCCCACTGCGCCGCGCGAAGTTGGCGTCGGTCAGCGGGTGACGCCCCGTTTCCCGGACACTGTAGAAGCCGAATTCCAGCCACTGGCGGTAGTCCAGCGTCTGGGCGAGCCGCTCTGAAAGCGAGCGCTCGGCGCCTTCTTCCTGCTGGAGTCGCCGAATGGTCTGGCGCAGTTCGTCCTGAACACTGCGCCACCAAGTGTCTGGCTGATGAACCGGGGCCGTACGGGCGTCGATCAGTTCCGGCAAGCGGCCTGCCACGTGTGCGCGGCCAGCAGTGACCGAACTCTGCAGGTCCAACCGCTCGCCGTGAAAATCGAGCCGGCGCAGGATAGCCCGGATGTCTTCGGTCCACCCGTGCGCCTGACGCTGCCGCCCGTCCAGTTCCTCGACCAGTTCACGGATCAGCTCGTCGTGAAAAAGACGTGCCTCCTCCTCATTCAGCAGCAGGCGGGTTCTGTCCAGTTCCTCGGACAGATGGTGAAAGAGGATGTCGGGTGTAGCCTCCTCTCCGTGCAACAGGAACCTCGGACCTGCTGCCGTAAGCCGGGGATAGTAGCTGACGGGCACTTCCAGGACTGGCCGGACACGTTCGAAGGCGTCGATCAGGCTGTGCTGGGCAGTTTCTACCTCCTGTGACCCGCCAGCGGTTTTAAGGTCGGGTGCGGCCTCGGTAGAGAGACGGGGATGTGCCGCCCGCGCCTGCTCCAGGGCTTCCGTCGCTGCGGAAACAGCAGCTCTGGCCGCTTGCTCCTGCGCCTGCAGTTCGGGCAGACGGCCCTCCAGCAGCCGCAACTCAGTCTGCGAGGCCGTATGCTCACTCACCAGCTCCTGATGCCGGCGCTGCCGGCCACGTTCCTGCCTACGCAACTCGTCCAGCCGGGTGCGCAGGCGTGCCATGTCCGGCTGCTCCAGCTGCGCCTGCAGCTCTCTGAGCCGGGCAGCGTAGGCACTGCGGCGGTGCCGGGCGTCCTCGCGTTCGCTTTCCAGCTCGCCCAGCTCCCCGGCGAGAACCGCCAGTTCCGTACGCAGTTCCTCACTGCGCTGCGCCGAGTGGCGGTGGGCCTCCCGGGCACGTTCCAGGTCATGTACTTCCTGCCTGGCAGCCTGGTGGTCGGCGAGGGCAGCCTGCAATGCCGGTCGGCCCGCCGGCTCAGACAGGCCGAGCGGTGCAAAGGCCTCGGTCAGTCGCTCACCGGCTGCCCTG
>JAUNHF010000281.1 GCA_030524065.1 Deinococcus sp. | reverse complement strand
CCGCGTCTATGAATCCGGCAAGAAAGGCGAGGGGCAGACCGTAAAGCAGCACTTCAGGAGCAGGCACGGGGAGGAGTGTAGCGGGTTCGCCTTTCAGAGCCAGCCCTTTTGCCGCGCCTGCCGCGCCGCTTCCACCCGGTTTTCCGCGCCCAGTTTGCTGATGGCTTCCGACAGGTAATTCCTGACTGTGCCTTCTGAAGATGCAGCGCGGCGGCAATGGCAGCGGTACTCTTGCCGCTCTCGGCCTCGAGCAGAACCTGCCGCTCGCGCTCGGTCAAGGGGTCGCTTTCGCCCCAGGCTTCGGCGGCCAGGTTTGGGTCTACGGCCCGCCCGCCCGCGTGTACGGGCCTTATGGCGTCGGCCAGCTCGGATGCAGGCGCGTCTTTCAGCAGGTAGCCCTTTGCGCCCACATCCAGCACCCGGCGTAGGTAGCCTGCCCGCCCGAAGGTGGTCACGATGATGACCTTGACGCCCGGCACTTCCTCACGGACTTTCGCAGCCAGATCCAGCCTGGTCAGGCGCGGCATCTCTATGTCCGTTACCAGCACGTCGGGGTGCAATTCGCGCACCCGTTCCAGGGCCACTTCCCCGTCGCTGGCGGTGCCCACCACGTCCAGGTCGTCTTCCAGCGAGAGCAGGGCCGAGAGTGCGCTCAGTACGAGCGCCTGGTCTTCAGCGAGGACGACACGAATCACTGGCCCCTCCGAGGCGGCTGATGGCCGAAGGCAGATGGCTAGGCACGCAACGCCTCCACACCGCTTGCCTCCCGCGCTGTGGTTTCTGCCGGCAGAAAGGCCCCCAGTTTCGTGCCGTCTTTGCCATCGCGCTCCAGCGTACCGCCGATGGCCCGCAGCGTTCACGCATGGAATTCAGGCTCGTGCCCTCGGGGGCGCTGCCGCCCTTGCCGTTGTCGTGAATGGTGAGAGTGTGGCCGCCCGGCACCGCCGCAAACGCCACGCTCACCTCGCTGGCCCCGGCGTGACGCACCACGTTGGTCACGGCCTCGCGCAGCAGCATGGCCCCGGTGGCCTCGGCGGCGGGCGAAAGCGGCGGCAGGGTGTCCAGCATGGTCAGCTTGATTACGGCGGCGTCCGGGGCCACCTTGGCACGGGCCAGCTCTGCACCAAAGCCGCTGCCCCGGCCCGCCTGCCCGCCACACTGTGCAGGTCGGCCAGCGCCAGCGCGTCGTCTACCTTGAGGGGAGCGGGGTAAGAGCGGGCAAAGAGTTGCACCGCCTCGCGTACGGTCAGCGCCTGAGATAGCACACTTTCCTGCGGCATGCTGCCCAGAGCGGCGCGAATTTGTGGCTGGCGGGGGTCTTGGCCCAGCACCCCCACCTACCCCTGCGTGGGCGCGGCGAGGCCCAGCATCAGCGAGATGGCGGTGATCTTGCCCGCGCCGTTTGGCCCCAGCAGTGCGGTCAGTTCGCCGGGCCGGATATTCAGGTTCAGGTCATGCAACGCCGTGACCTCGCCGAAGGTCTTGCTCATGCCTTGCAGTTCAATCACTTCCATACCGCTATGGTGCGCCGCCGCCGCGCTGGCGCGTAGTGCGCCTTGTCAGGGCAGGCGGGTGACAAATGTCAGGTGAGGCAGATTATTCTGTGCGGCCCAGAAACAACTCATCCAAAAGCAGCTCATTCACTGTGCGCCGCGCCCAGGCTTCCTGCCGGGGGTCATCCAGCACGACCAGCGCCTTCCAGACCGCCCAGCCCGCCGCCCGCTGCCAGGTTTGCTGATCCAGGCCGCAGCTTTCCCGAAAGACCCGGCGCGAATCATCCGAAAAATAGGTCCAGGCCATGACCAGGTCGCAGGCGGGATCGCCCACCGCACAGCAGCCGAAGTCGATCACGGCGCTCAGCTTGCCGCCCTGCACCAGCAGGTTTCCGGCGGCCATATCGCCATGTACCCACACGGACGAGGCGGTCCATTCGCTTTGCCGCGCCAACTGCCAGAGAGCTTCGGCGGCCTGTGCCTGTGGCCCCAGCAGCGGCAGGTTGGGCTGGGCGTAGTCGTCCCAGTACATCAGCGGCGACCCCTTGCCGCGTTCAAAACTGTGGGGGCCAGCGGGCGGGCCATCTGCCGCGTCAATCTGCCACAGTGCCTGCAAGAAAGCAGCGAGGTCACGGGCCAATTCCTGCTTATCCTGCACACCAGCGGCGGCCAACGTATCACCCGGCAACCAGCGGTTAACCGACCAGGGAAACGGAAAAGCCACACTGGGCCGACCCAACGCCACCGGGGCGGAAACAGGCAGCGGCAGGTGCAGGGCCAGCCCTGGCAGCCAACGCCCTTCCTTTTCCGCCTGGGGCGCGTAAGCCTCGGCACTGGGCAGGCGCACACTCAGCTCTTCCCCAAGGTGAAAGGTGCGATTATCGTGCCCGCTTACCGCCACAGGCCGAATCTCCAGGTGCGCCCAGTGGGGAAACTGCTCGGCCACCAGCCGACGAACCAGCGCCGTATCTATCTGAAGAGTCATTGCGCGAAGTGTAAAGGCGGGTGAGCCAGAGTAGGCCAGAGGGCTTAAATCCTGAACAGCGGCAGGCCATCACTGCCGGGCGTACAGGACGCAGACCCCGCCTATACTCTCCCCATGTCCAATATCTACACCGCCGAAGCCACCGCCACCGGAGGCCGTGCCGGAACCGCCCGCAGCAGCGACGACCGCCTGAACCTCGACCTCAGCGTACCCGCCGAGATGGGCGGCGACGGCGGCCCCGGCACCAACCCCGAGCAACTGTTCGCCG
>JAUNHF010000280.1 GCA_030524065.1 Deinococcus sp. | reverse complement strand
GCCAGCCCACTTCGTCCAGCGCCTTTTTCCACGCGCCGATGCTTTCGTTGCGGTAAATCTGATAAGCCGCCATGCCCACTTCGGGGCCACCCCGCGCAATCACCGACTCGACCCAGGCCCATTTGGCCGACACGTTACGGAGCTCGGCGGTGGTTCGCAGTTCCTTTTGAATGCGCTTGAGGCGCTTTTCAATAGTCTGCACGCCCGCGAAGGGGTCAGCGAAGTGCGGCGTGTGGCGCTTGGGCACAAACGGCGAGATACCCAGAGCGATGCGGTTAATCTGCGCGAGTTCCTTGGTAAACGCAATCAGTTCGGTGATATCGTCATCATTTTCGGGGCCGAGGCCAATCATCATATAGACCTTGAGGCCGCTAAAGCCCAGGTCACGGCTAATCTGTGCGGTTTTCAGCAGGTCCTCGGTGGTGATGCCCTTTTTCAGCCAGCGGCGCAGGCGTTCGGAGGGGGCGTCACTCGCCACCGTGAAGGTCCGCAGGCCGCCCGCCTTGAGGATTTCGGCCAGTTCCTCGTCCACCGTGTCGGCGCGGATGCTGCTCACGCCGAGCTTGACGCCGCGCTCGGTGAGGGTGCGCCCCACGAATTTGGTGTGGGGAAAGTCCGAGAGCGCCGCGCCGACCAGACCGACCTTCTCGGCCCACTCTGGAATCACGTCCAGCAGTTCCTGGGCTTGGTTGTTGCGGTTGGGGCCGTACATGGTCCGCGCCAGGCAGAAGGTGCAGGGGCGGGGGCAACCGCGCTGAGCCTCGACCAGAAACATGTTGCTCAGTTCGCTGTGCGGCGTCACGATCTGGCTGTAGGCGGGCAAAAGTTCCTTGGGCGCAGTGGCCCACTTCGGCTCGTGGCTGTGGCGGGCGGGCAGGAAGACGCCCGGCATCCCGTCAATCAGGTCGTAAAAATCCTCCCGACTGCTCGCCTCGCGCAGCGCTTCGGACACCACGGGCACGATCTGTTCACCGTCCCCGATGATGATGATGTCGGCGAAAGGCGTCAGGGGGTAAGGGTTGGAACTGGTAAATGGCCCGCCAATCATCACGATGGGGTCGGTGTCGTCGCGTTCCTCGCGCAGAGGGGCCATGCCTGCCACGTCAATCAGGCGAATGATGTTGGTGAGGTCGAGTTCAAAACTGACGCTGATGGCAAACAGCTGGCAGTCGCCCGCGCCCCGTCCCGATTCCACCGTGGGCAGCGCCTGCCCCTGCCGCTCGAAGGCGTCCACATCGTCGGGCAAGAAGGCCCGCTCACAGGCCACGCCCTCTTCCTGATTGAACATGCGGTAGATGACCTGATAGCCCAGTGAGGCCATGCCCACGCTGTAGCGGTTGGGGAAAGCCAGAGTCACGCGAATGGGAGCCTGCTTGAACAGGGTACCGGTTTCGGCGTCCAGCAGCGGTTTGATTTCGTTGCGCCAGTAACTCAAAAGTCCTCCAGGGTGCGCCAGGAAGCCCTTTTGGTCAGTCTCAGGCGGCGCACGTCACAGCCTCACAGTATAGCGCTCAGCGGATAAGCAATAGTGCGGCAGACCGCCAAAAAAAGCCCACCGCCGCAGAAGGGGACGGTGGGAAGCAAAAGGGGTCAAGACTCAGTGGGCCGCACCACCCTTGCGGGGAATCAGGTGCAACAGGACCACAATGATTGCCCCGACCCCCAGGCCGACCATCGCCGAGCCGAGGGTTTCGACCAGCCAGAAGACCATCCCCGACAGCGCGGGAACGGCGTGGGCTGCCGCTTCGGCATCGTGGTGAATGGCGTGGGCGGCCCAGCCGTAACCGAACTTTTCCAGGCCCGCCACGACGATGTGGCCGCCGACCCACAGCATCGCCGCCGTACCGACCACCGACAGCACCGACATGACGACGGGCATCCCTTTCACCAGCGAGCGTCCGAAGGCGCGGGTGCCGCCCAGCCGACCACGGGCCATCTTGAGGCCGATGTCGTCCATTTTGACGATCAATCCGACCACGCCGTACACCAGCGCCGTAATCAGGAGCGCCACGAAAAGCAGGGTGACAGCCCGCATCCCCAGCGACAACTCGGCCACTTCGGCCAGCGCGATGACCATGATTTCCGCCGAGAGGATGAAGTCGGTGCGGATGGCCCCGCCGACCATCTGCTTCTCGTGTTCGGGCGTGCCGATGGCGGGAGCGTCGGCTGCTGCTTCCTCGTGGCCCCCGGTCAGGGCCTCGTACAGTTTTTCGGCTCCCTCGAAGCAGAGGTAAGCGCCGCCCAGCATCAACAGCGGATTGAGCGCCCAGGGCAGAAACTGACTGAGCAGCAAAATGGCGGGCAGAATCAGGACAATCTTGTTGAACAGCGACCCCTTGGCGATTTTCCAGATGACCGGCAATTCGCGTTCGGGCTGAAACCCGGCGACATAGCGCGGAGTCACGGCGGTGTCGTCGACCACCACGCCCACCGCTTTGGCCCCGGCTCGGCCCGCCGCCGCCCCGATGTCGTCCAGAGAGGAAGCCGCGAGTTTGGCGATGGTCGCCACGTCGTCGAGCAGGGCCACCAGGCCGCCGCTCATCGCAGGCTCCGGGTGGGTTGGAAGGTCAGGGCGCAGGAAACAGGAACCATCAGGCCCTTAGAGTAGCAAGGCCCACGCGCCTTCATGACGAGCGCGGGAAACAGCACGTCCTGTGCGTTAATGTCATGCCGCCCGCCGCCGCGAGGTCAGCGAGATGCCCGCACTCGCCACCGCCACGCACAGCAGCGCCAGCCATTGCCACAGCGTCAGGC
>JAUNHF010000279.1 GCA_030524065.1 Deinococcus sp. | reverse complement strand
CCACGATGCTATTAAGGTCGTCCAAGTTGTACAGGTACGCCTGCGGCACCTCGGCAATATCCGGCGCCAGGATACGCGGCATGCTGATATCAAAGAAGAACAGGGGCCGGCCGGCCCGCTGCCGCAGAGCCTGCGCGGCGTCGGCACCCTGCACCACCCAGTGGGGCGCAGCGGCCGAGGCGATCACCACGTCCGCCTGCGGCAGTGCCCGCTGTAACTCCTGATAAGGGCAGGTGCGCCCGCCCCAGCGGTCGGCCAGCGAACGGGCGCGTTCCTCGGTGCGGTTGACCACCAGCACGTCCGATACGCCAGCGGCCTTCAGGTGGGTCATGGTCAGCTCGGCAGTCTCGCCGGCGCCCAGGATCAGGGCAGTGCGGCCGCTCAGGTCACCCAGCACCTCACGGGCCAGTTCCACGGCGGCACTCGAGACGCTGACCACCCGGTCGCTCAGACCAGTTTCGCTGCGGACGCGCTTGCCGGTCGCCAGTGCTCCCTGCACGGTCTTGTTCAGCAGGGTGCCGGTGGCACCAAACTCGGCGGCTTCGGCCAGCGCCCGCTTGACCTGTCCCTGAATCTGCGTCTCGCCCACCATCAGGCTGTCCAGCCCGGCCACCACCCGGTAAAGGTGATGCACCGCGTCGCGCTCCCGGTGAATGTACAGGTGGCCGCCGAACTCTCCCCGGAAGGCTTGATTAAAGGCCGCTTCCAGCGAACCGTGAACGCCGGCCAGATAAACCTCGGTGCGGTTGCAAGTTGCCACCACCATCACCTCATCGGCGTAGTTCTGGAGCGTGCCGTACAGGACCTGTGCCCCCTGAACCGGCACCGCCGCTTGCTCGCGCACCGAGACCGGGGCGGTCTGATGGTTGAGGCCCACCACCGCGAAGTCAAGCGAACGCGGCTGAGTGGCTACAGTGCTCAGCAAGGATTGGGCGGTGGGGCAGGTCAGCAACAAGGGGAACTCCTCCAAACATTGGGTGGGACAGCGCAGCTCCGGCGGCAAGTCCCCTGGGGGCGCCAGCGCAGAGTAGACAGGGCAGTGCGGCGGGGCCAGCCGCCCTTCAAACAGCCCTCAGCATACTCCAACTCGTGGGGGCGCCCGTCCCGGACTGACCGTTCAGCAAGCGCCCTGCACAGCATTTCTTCCCAAGACAGGGTTTCTTCCAAAGGCTGATGGTGAATGTGGGTCCTAGGCTGGGCACACCAACTCGGCCAGCGTGACCAGAACCCCTTCCAGCGAAGGTTCACGGGCCTGCACCACCTGGGCAAATCCAGCGGCGCGGGCCGCTGCGGCTGTCTGGCTGCCCATCGCCAGCAGGGGCAACCCGCCGCCCAGCTGTGCGGCCAGCCCACGGGCCGCCACCCCAGAGCCCACCACCACCCAGTCGGCCGCCAGCAGGTCACGCCGGGCCTGCGCCGAGTAGCTGACCGCACATGAGCGGTACAGCTCCAGCCGGCGGTACAGCACCCCACGTTCTTGCAGGCCGCGTTGCAAGTGGTCCCGGCTGTCCACGCCCGTCACATGCAGCAAGCGCTCTCCTGCCCCGGCCGGCAACTGTGCAGCCAGGGTGCGCGCGTCTGCCTGGGTGGGCATAAAGTCGGGCGTGCGGCCCCAGGCGGCCAGCGGCCGCGCCGTGCCCTCACCCACGGCGGCCACTTTGACCGCTGCCAGCGCCGCCGCCCCCAGCTCCTCCAGCCCCAGGATCAGGCTCCTGACTCCCTGGGGGCTGGTCAGCACCACCCAGTCGGCCTCCTTCACCTCTTCTCGCAGCAGGGGCCCAACCTGCCCGGTCGGCCGAAAGGTCAGCCCCGGCCAGAGTGCTGCTTGCCAGCCTGCTTGCCGCAGCCGCGCCGTCAGCTGCTCGCCCCCCGTCCCGGTCAGGGTCACCACTGCCCGGCCAACGCAGGAAGAAGAAGGCGCATGGTTCGGCAGGTGGCCTGGCATGACTTCAGCCTAAATCACCCCACTCCTGGCCGCCAGGGCCAGTGTCCTCGGTTGGATCAGTGCCCTTGGCCGGGCCGCTTCCCTTGGCTGGCCCTGTACTTTTTGCCGCTGCCGCACCTTTTGCTGGCACAGCGCCTGTTGCTCCCCTGCCTCTCCCTCTATAGTAAAGGTCCAAATCTCCGTGCCCGGGTCCGTTGGCTCCAGGCGCGGTAGCGGCGAAGCCCCCGCATGGACGCGCTGGGGGCTTCGGCACCGAAAGGAGCGTCTGTATGCATAAAGTAGCTATTGTGGGCCGGCCCAATGTGGGCAAGTCCAGTCTGTTCAACCGCCTGATCGGCCGCCGTGAAGCGGTCGTGGCGGATTTCCCAGGTGTTACCCGCGACGCCAAAGAAGAAGTGATGCTGTACCACAATCACCGCATCACCCTGGTGGATACCGGGGGCCTGTGGAGCGGAGACGAGTGGGAAGACGCCATTCGTGAAAAGGCCGAGTGGGCGCTGGAAAGTGCCGACGCCGTCATCTTCGTGCTGGACCCCCGCGACGGCCTGAGCGCCGCCGACTACGAAGTGGCCGATTGGCTGCGCCGCTTGGGCCGGCCGGTGGTGGTGGTCGCCAACAAGATTGATTCGCCCAAGCACGAGCCTTATCTGGCCGAACTGTGGGCACTGGGCTTCGGCGAGCCGGTCGCCATCAGCGCCGAGCACGCACGTGGCCTGGACGACCTGCTGGACCGCGTCATGACCTATCTTCCCGAAGATGACAGTGACGTCTCGGAAGTGGCGCCCATCCGCATTTCGCTGATCGGGCGGCCCAACGTGGGCAAATCCAGCCTGC
>JAUNHF010000278.1 GCA_030524065.1 Deinococcus sp. | reverse complement strand
CGCCGTCAGCACGATGATGCCGTCCTGGCTCATGGCGCTGCGGTCCATCAGCACTTCGTCGCCGATATCGCCCACGCCCAGGCCGTCCACATACACAGCGCCGGCCGGCACGGTGCCGGTCACCTTGAACTCGTTTTCTTCGAGGTGCACAATGTCGCCGTTGCGGGCAATCAGGGTGCGCTGAGGCGGCTGGGGCAGGGTCTGGGCCAAGCGGGCGTGGTTGATCTGGTGGCGCGGTTCGCCGTGCCAGGGCAAGAAGAACTTGGGCCGCACCAAGTTCAGCACCTGCGCCAGCTCGTCGCGGCTGCCGTGGCCCGAAGCGTGCACCTTGTAGGTGGGCGGGTAGTACACATCGGTGCCGATTTCGTAGAGGTGGTTGATGACCAGATTGACCGCTTCCTCATTGCCGGGGATCGGGTTGCTGGACAAAATCACCGAGTCGCCGCGCTTGAGCGCGATCTTGGCATGGTTGCCGAACGCCAGGCGGCTCAGCACGCTCATCGGCTGGCCCTGCGACCCGGTGCAGAGAAACAGCACCTGCGAGTCCTGCAACCCCGCCACCTGGTCGGAGGTCAGGAATGGCTCGGGCGCTTCCATAAAGCCCAGCTCCTGCGCCACCTGGGTGTATTTCAGCATGGAGCGGCCTTCAATCACCACGCGGCGGCCCAGCTTGTGGGCGATGGTGAGGATGTTTTGCAGCCGCAACACCTGCGAGGCGAAGGTGGTCAGGAACACGCGGCCCCGGCAGCCGGCAATCACTTCTTCCAGGTTGCGGGCAATTTCGGCTTCGCTGGGGGTGCGCCCGGGGCGCTCGGCGTTGGTGGAGTCGCTCAGCAGCAGCAGCACACCCTCGTCGCCGGCCTGCTTGAGCCGGGCGAGGTCGCTGAGCTTGCCGTCGCCGGGTTCTTCATCCAGTTTGAAGTCGCCGGTGTGCACCACCTGACCCACCGGGGTCTTCAGCACGTAGCCGGTGTTGTCGGGAATGGAGTGGGTCATGCGGAACACGTCCAGCTGAAAGTGCTGGCCGATGTTCAGCCGGTCGCCGGCCTCCACTTCGCGCAAATCTACGTCGCTGTCCTTGATTCCGAACTCGCGGAACTTTTCGCGCACCAGGCCCAGGGTCAGCGGCCCACCGTAAATGGGCACTTTGGGCAGCCGGGCGACCAGATAGGGCAGCCCGCCAATGTGGTCCTCGTGGCCGTGCGTCAGATACCAACCTTTAATCAGGCCGGCGTTTTGCAGCAGGTAGTCCATGCGCGGAATAATCAGGTCAATGCCCGGCTGCGTGGCGTCGGGAAAAGCCAGGCCGCCGTCCACCAGCAAAATTTCGTCGCCGTAACGGTAGGCGGTGATGTTCTTGCCGATCTCGCCCATGCCGCCCAGCGGAATGACCTGCAGGTGCGGCTTGGCCGGGGCCTCGCCTGTAACGTTGTTGTTCATGGTTCTCCTTGACCGCCCGGTGTGGGCGCGTGGGGTGGTTATGGAAGGGCCGGCGCCTGCATCAAGGCGCCCGGCGCACAGCGTAAAGCCGGCAGGAAAAGGCCGGGGATAGGAAAGAGGGCGAAAATAAGGAGCGCAGACTGATGGGCGGAGACCCATGGCTCCAGGAAACGCGCATAAAGGAACGTTCCAGAAGAATCAGGCGCTGCCGCAGTGCCCTTACGCTACCACAGCCCGCTTCCGGGGCAGAGATGTTCGGGGCGTGGGGCCGCGTCAGGCAAGCGTTCTGCCAGCGGGGCGCAGGCCGGCGCAGCTGGGCGGACGCTCGCCGCTTTCAGGGTGCGGGCACAGACGAGAGCAGTGAGCCACGCGGCCCCACGCAGGAAGGCCCAGCTTTCGTAAGCGTTATGATGCGGGGCAATGAGTGAACATCACATCTTGATCATCGAGGACGACCTTGATATCGCCAACGTCCTGAAACTGGACCTGACCGACGCCGGGTACGAGGTGGACCACGCTGACGTGGCGATGACGGGCCTGATCAAAGCCCGCGAGGACAACCCGGACCTGATCATCCTGGACCTGGGCCTGCCCGACTTTGACGGTGGCGATGTGGTGCAGCGCCTGCGCAAAAACAGCGCCGTGCCCATCATCGTGCTGACCGCCCGCGACACGGTGGACGAAAAAGTCCGCCTGCTGGGCCTGGGCGCCGACGATTACATTATCAAGCCGTTTCACCCTGACGAACTGCTGGCCCGCGTCAAGGTGCAGCTGCGCCAGCGCGTGACCGAAAGCCTCAGCATGGGCGACCTGACCCTGGACCCCCAAAAGCGCCTGGCGACCTACAAAGGCGAAGAACTGCGCCTGAGCCCCAAGGAGTTCGACATTCTCAGCCTGCTGATTCGCCAGCCGGGCCGGGTCTACTCGCGCGCCGAAATCGGCCAGGAAATCTGGCAGGGCCGCCTGCCCGAAGGCAGCAACGTGGTGGACGTGCATATGGCGAACCTGCGGGCCAAGCTGCGTGACCTGGACGGCTACGGCCTGCTGCGTACCGTGCGCGGCGTGGGCTACGCACTGCGCGGCTGACTTTCCAAGCCGCTGAAACGGGAAGCCGACTGTAGAGGTCAGGCTTCCTGTTTCGTTATTGCCAATCGGTAGGCAAATGCGTCTGCGGGTTTATCTCACCCGTAAATCCTGACCCCACAAAGTGCGCGATGACTTCTATCTGCCCCACCAGATTCGCATTCAGGTCATCAACTTCCTCGGCGGGAATCCAGAGTTCCAGGTGCTCCTTCTCACGACCCACCACCTGAATCTCATAGCGCTGGGCAAAAGCGCTGC
>JAUNHF010000277.1 GCA_030524065.1 Deinococcus sp. | reverse complement strand
CGGTCACGATTTCCAGGGCGCGGCTCTCGCTCATGCGCCACTGCCCATTCACCTTGCGCCACAGGTCCTCGCTGCGGGTTTCTACCGTCAGCGGCTGCTGGACTTCGCCTATGTGGTAGGTCGCTTCGGCGCGGTTCCAGAACTGCACGCGGGCCGTGTCGCCGGTCACCTCGGCGCCGTCTACGCGGTAATCCAGCTTCTGATAGCTGAGCTGCTCCGGGTCGAACGCACCCAGATAAGTTTCCCGGTTCAGGCGGGTGCCATCGGGCATTACAGCCACGAAATCATCGGTCAGCAGCGCCGCGTAGGCTTGGGCGTCCAGCGTGCGGCTGGCGTCCACCAGGGCGGCGTACTGCCTGGCGAGGTCGGCAGGCAGCTGTTCCGCGCCGGTCTGGGCCAGGGCACTGGAAGACAGCAGGGCAGTAAGAGTCAGGGCAGGCAGGGACAGTTTGTTCATGCGGATTCTCCAGGGATACGGGTCAGGCGACTTTGGGTCACGCTGAGGACGATGTGGCCCAGCAGGAAAGCCATCAGCAGGCCCACGGCCACCAGCTGGGCGTCGGCTTTGGGCGCTGCGAAGAGCAGGGTGAACCCACCCAGATAGGCCAGTGCCATCAGCACGATGAACGCGGCGCCCACGCCTTTGAGAAGGGTGAGTTGCTCGAACTCGTCCATCAGCCGGAAGCGCTGCACATTGCGCCAGATGTTGGCGAGCAGGCCGGCCAGAGAAAAGCCCAGGCCCAGGGCGACCAGCAGCGCGGAGGTGCGGCCGAACAGGAGCAGGGCAAGCCCCAGGCCGCCCAACACGAATTCCAGCCACAGCAGCCCCCGCGTATGGCGGGTGAAGTAGCGTTCGCGTTGCATCACGTCTTGTGGGGTCATGGAGTCCTCCGGTGAGTCGCTCTGCTCATGGTCTGTGTGCCCGCTTGAGCGTGGATGTGTAGAGTTTGGTTGTCATAATGTCAGGTTTCCTTGACTTCCCCTGGTTCTGAAGGTAAAGCGAATGTGTCAAAATGTCAAGCACTCTTGTCATGGGAGCCGGCAGTGAGGGTGAATGACGACCGCTCAGCCTGGCGTCAGGGCGCCTGTCTATCCTCGGACCATGCAGGCTTCCTCTTCCTCATCTCTGCGCTCGGCACTGGCCGGTGCTGCCCTGTTCTTGGGGCTGCTGGTACTGGGCCTGCCGCCCCTGTTCAGCTGGCTGATGTCGGACCCGGCGCGGCGTGAGTGGACACTGTCACAGCCGGGGATGGCGGGGATGGGTGGTGGGCCGAATCAGCTGTGGGCGCTGGTCGGTTGCCTGCTGGCCGCCGCGCTGCTGCTGGGGCTGGGGCGGTCACTGCAGCGCAGACGCTAAGCCCACGGCAAAGGGGAGAAGCACAGAGCTATGGCGCTCTCCCCTTCTCCCCTTCGGCCTTTTGGCCCTAAGCGGTACGGCTCAGCTCGCGGCAGGCACCTCGGCAGCCTCGGCCGGGGCCGCTTCAGCGCGGCGGCCACGGCTGGCCCGCTCAGGGCGCGGCTCGGTCGGGGCCGCTTCGGCGGAGGCTGCCGGCTCGGGCTGAGGCTGAGCTTCAGGGCGAGCAGGGACCGCGTTCCCACCTTCGCCCAGACCCAAGCGGGCCAGCGTTTCCCCAAAGGCGGCCAGGGCGGGGCCGGCTTCGATATCGGCCACGGCGCGGGCGTTGAGGGCTTTGAGTTCCTCGCGGGTCACGGCGTATTCGGGGGCTTCATGGCCTTTGAGGGTGTGCATCAGCGCGTAGGCGGCTTCGGCCGTCACGGTGGCGCCCTTGGAGGTGTGAATGACCGGGTCAGTGGTCATGTCGTTGCCAACCAGGGTGATGGCCTCAGGCGAAATCAGCGTGACGCGGTCGCCGCGTTCCTCCATGTGCGCCGCCAGTTGCAGCAGACCGCGCAGCGAAGCCATGTGGCCGAACAGTTCCAGGTGGGGCAGCATGGCCCCGGCTTTCTTGAGCAGGTTATCCATAGCCTCAGTATTTATGTAAATAGCAGAATTATCAAGCCATTGTTCTTAATGGACAGATGCACGAGGAGCAGTCGCGGCCCCGCACTTTCTCTGGTGCAGGGCCGCTTTACCCTGGGAACATGACCCGTTCTCCCGTGAACGTCCGCCGCGTCACCGACCCGGCAGACCCTGCCCTGGACGCTTTTGCCGGAATTCAGGAAAGCAGCTACTACGCGCCCGACATGCTGATTCCGCCCGAAATGTTTCCCGCCCTGGTCGCTGGCCGGGGCGGCGGGCGCGAGGACCGGCTGCTGGTGGCCGAGGACGAACGCGGCGCAGTGCTGGGCGGCACGTTGTATCACCTGCTGCCGGGCGCGGCGTTTAACTCGTTTATGGGCGTGTCGGCGGCGGCGCGTGGCCGGGGCGTGGGGCGGGCGCTGCAAGCCGCCAGCTTGCGCGACGCGGGTCAGCACGGGCGCGCGGGCATCTTTGCCGACAGCGTGTACGCCGGGCGACAGAGCGAAGCCGAGCGCGCTGCTGAGAAACGCACCGGCACTGACGCGCAGCAGCGGCGGCAGGTTCTGGGAGCCCTGGGCCTGCGGGTGGTGGACCTGGGCTACTGGCAGCCGGTGGGCGGCGCAGACGGCGGCCCGGTCAAAGACCTGGATTTGCTCTACGCGCCGCCGCAAGAGAATCAGACCAGTGTGGCCCTGGACCTGGTGTTGGATGTGCTGGGCGCTTACTGGCAGGCGTGGCTGGGCGAAGAACGCACCGCCGCCGAGCTGGCCGGACTGCGCGAACGTGCGGGCGCCCATGAACTGGCCCTGCTTCCGGCCACCGAA
>JAUNHF010000276.1 GCA_030524065.1 Deinococcus sp. | reverse complement strand
TGGCGCTACCACGCTGGTGGGGCTTGCGGCCCAGCCAGCGGCTGCGTCCGGCTTTACCCAGCACGATGTTCTTGTGCTCAGCGTTGCCTACAGCGCCAATGGTGGCGTAGCACTCGGAGTGAACGCGGCGCAGTTCGCCGCTGGGCAGGCGCAGGATGACGTAGTCGCCTTCCTTGCCCTGAACCTGCACGCTGGTGCCAGCGCTGCGGGCCATCTGGGCGCCCTTGCCAGGAACCAGTTCTACAGCGTGAACCACAGCACCCACCGGCACAAAGCGCAGAGGGAGGGCGTTGCCCAACTTGGGTTCAGCTTCGGGGCCAGCATTGACCTTCTGGCCGACCTTCATGCCTTCAGGAGCCAGGATGTAACGCTTGACGCCGTCGGCGTAGTGCAGCAAAGCGATACGGGCGCTGCGGTTGGGATCGTATTCCAGTGCGGCCACAGTGGCAGTCACGCCCGCCTTGTCACGGCGCTTGAAATCGATGATGCGGTACAAACGCTTGTGTCCACCACCGATAAAACGGCTGGTGATGCGGCCACGGTTGTTGCGGCCACCAGTCTTGTGCAGGGGCTCGGTCAGGGCCTTTTCGGGGCGCTTCTTGGTCAGGCCCGAAAAGTCAGCCGTGGTCATCTGACGGCGACTGGGGGTATAGGGACGGTACTTCTTAATAGCCATGCTGAATCTCCTTAGACCAGTCCTTCGAGGGCTTCGATCTTCTGGCCATCGGCGAGACGAACCACGGCCTTCTTACGGTCGTTGCGCTGGCCCATGAAACGGCCCACGCGCTTGCGCTTACCGCGCACGTTCATGGTGCTGATTCCAGTCACCTGCACGCCGAACGCCTTTTGGATGGCGTCACGGATTTCGGGCTTGGTGGCCTTGGGGGACACCCAAAACGAGTACACACCCTTTTCCATGCCAGCAAAAGCCTTTTCACTGACCACAGGGGCCTGAATAATGTCGTAGTGGCTCACTGCTGGGCCTCCTCTTGCATCTCCTGAGCAGGTTCCAAGGCCACGGCGTCAATCACCAGACGGTCGTGACGCAGGATGTCGTAAGTGTTCAGGCCAGCCACCGGCAAGGCAGTTGCCCAGGGCACGTTACGGGCGCTGCGTAGAACGTTCTGGTCATCGGTGACGATCAGCACTTTCTCGCTGCCGTCCATGCCGTTGTCCTTGGCCCACTGCACAAAGCTTTTGGTCTTGCCGTCCAGGTCATAGCCGTCCACAGCAGTCAACATGCCGGCAGCCTGACGGTCGGCCAAAGCCATAGCCAGACCCAACTGACGCACCTTGCGGGGCAGGGTGTAGCTGTAGTCGCGGGGCTTGGGGCCAAAGGCCACGCCACCACCCACGAAGGTCGGCACAGTGCGGTCGCCGTGACGGGCGTTGCCGGTGCCCTTTTGGGAGAACATCTTGCGGCCGGTACGGGCCACCTGGGCGCGGGTCTTGGTGCTGGCAGTGCCGCGGCGGCGACCGGCCAGCTGCCAGGTCACGACCTCGTGCAGCACATGGGGGTTCACTTCAGGCAGCTCCAGCTCGATAGAGCGGCCGCCATTTTTACCAACAACTTGAATCTGAGCCATTACTGGCCTCCCTTAACGGCGCCGCGCAGAATCACCAGGCCGCCATTGGCTCCGGGCACAGCGCCCTTGACCAGGATCAGGTTCTCGTCGGGGCGCACTTCCACCACTTCCAGGTTCTGAACGGTGACGCGGTCATCACCCATGTGGCCGGCCATTTTCTTGCCCTTGTAGACGCGGCCGGGGGTCTTGCGCTGACCGATCGAACCGGGACGGCGGTGCCACTTCTTGGCACCGTGGCTGGCAGGACCACCGGCAAAGTTCCAGCGCTTCATGACGCCCTGGAATCCTTTACCCTTGCTGGTGCCGGTAACGTCGATCTTTTCGCCCTCACCGAACATGTCCACGCGCACTTCGTCGCCTTCGGGGCTGAAGTCGCGGAACTCGCGCAGGTAACGCACGGGGCTGATGTCAGCCTTTTTCAGGTGACCCAGCTGGGGCTTGTTCAGGCCCTTTTCCTTGCGGTCGCCAAAGCCGATCTGCACAGCTTCGTAGCCGTCCACTTCGTTGGTCTTGCGCTGAACCACTGGGCAGGGGCCAGCCAGGATCACAGTCACAGGCACGGCGCGGTCATCTTTCCAGATTTGCGTCATACCGATCTTGGTGCCGAGGATGCCCTTCATGCGCCGCCTCCAACAGTCTTGATTTCAATGTCCACGCCGGTCGGCAGGTCCAGGGTCATCAGGCTATCGATGGTCTTCTTGGTGGGGTTCTTTATGTCCACCAGACGGTTGTGGGTGCGGATTTCGAAGTGCTCGCGGCTGTCCTTATCGATAAAGGGGCTACGCAGCACGCAGAAACGGCGAATGCGGGTGGGCAGCGGCACGGGGCCGCTCACGTCTGCGCCGGTGCGGCGGACGGTGTCCACGATCTTGCTCGCGGACTGGTCCAGCGCACGGTGGTCGAAACCGCGCAGTTTGATACGAATCTTGGGAGCTACCATTCTCTACACCAGCTTCCTTACTTAATGACCTTGGTCACAACGCCAGCGCCGACGGTACGGCCACCTTCGCGGATCGCGAAGCGCAGGCCTTCTTCCATGGCGATGGGCTTGATCAGTTCCACGGTGAACTCGACGTTATCGCCGGGCATCACCATTTCCACGCCTTCTTTCAGTTCCACCACACCAGTCACGTCCGTCGTCCGGAAGTAAAACTGGGGGCGGTATCCACCGAAGAACGCGCTGTGACGGCCACCTTCGTCCTTGCTCAGCACGTACACGC
>JAUNHF010000275.1 GCA_030524065.1 Deinococcus sp. | reverse complement strand
CCAGCCTGTTCAACGACGACGGTGTGACCGCGCTCTATTTCGGGGTCAAGGACGCCCTGGCGGAGCGGGGACACCACTGGGCCGAAGGCAAGCTGACCCGCCCCGGCAGCAAGGCCAGCACCCGTACCCATGAAATCGTCCCGGCCAGCCGCGTGCGCTACCTGGCCGAGATTGCCGAGACGGTGCGCGGCTACCATAATGAGACGGAAGCGCAGGCGACCCTGGCCCGCGAGGTACAGGACCTGCGCCACGCCCAGGAGCTGAGCGGTGCGGACCTCGGCTCTCAGATTGCCCGGCGCGAGGAGCAGCTGAGCGCCGAAACCCGCGACCTGCTGGCGGGCTGGCCGCAGACCCAGGACGACTACGCTGGTGACGAGATGGTCACTCAGGTACGGGGCCGCGAGCTTCGCACCGAGCTGACCACGGTCAGCCTCAGCGGGCTGCACATTCCCAAAGTCGCCCTGCCGCGCCTGAGCGACCACGGCGACCTGCTGCGCTTCCTGCGCGCGGAAAACCTGCCGGGCCGCTTTCCCTTTACGGCGGGCGTGTTTCCCTTCAAGCGTGAGGGTGAAGACCCCACCCGCATGTTTGCGGGCGAGGGCGACGCCGCCCGTACCAACCGCCGCTTCCGGCTGATTTCGGAAGGTATGCCGGCCAAGCGCCTGAGCACCGCCTTCGATTCGGTCACGCTGTACGGCCAGGACCCCGACCTCCGCCCCGACATCTACGGCAAGGTGGGCACCAGCGGCGTGAGCATCGCCACGCTGGACGACATGCGGGTGCTGTTCGACGGCTTTGACCTGAGCGACCCCTCTACCTCGGTCAGCATGACCATCAATGGCCCCGCCCCCACCATCTTGGCAATGTATCTGAATGTGGCGGTGGAAAAGGACGTGGCGAAGTTCAGCGAGCGGGAAGGCCGCCCGCCCAGCGATGAGGAACGCGCCGCCTTACGGGCCGAGACGCTGCGGCAGGTGCGCGGGACCGTGCAGGCCGACATTCTCAAGGAAGACCAGGGTCAGAACACCTGTATTTTCAGCACCGAATTCAGCCTTAAGGTGATGGGCGACATTCAGGAATATTTCGTGCAGAACGAAGTCCGCAACTTTTATTCGGTCAGCATCAGCGGGTATCACATCGCGGAGGCCGGGGCCAACCCGATCACGCAGCTGGCCTTTACGCTCGCCAACGGCTTTACCTACGTGGAAAGCTACCTGGCACGCGGCATGGCGATTGACGACTTCGCGCCCAACCTCAGTTTCTTCTTTTCCAACGGCATGGACCCGGAATACTCGGTGATGGGCCGGGTGGCCCGCCGCATCTGGGCCGTGGCGATGCGCGAAAAGTACGGCGCGGGTGAGCGCAGCCAGAAGCTCAAGTACCATGTGCAGACCTCGGGCCGCTCGCTGCACGCGCAAGAGATGGATTTCAACGACATCCGCACCACCTTGCAGGCGCTGATTGCCATCTATGACAACACCAACTCGCTGCACACCAACGCCTACGACGAAGCGATCACCACGCCGAGCGCCGAGAGCGTGCGCCGGGCGCTGGCGATTCAGCTGATCATCAACCGCGAGTGGGGCGCGGCCAAGAACCAGAACCCCAACCAGGGCAGCTTCTTTTTTGAGCGGCTGACCGACATGGTCGAAGAAGCCGTGCTGGCCGAGTTCGAGCGCCTCTCCGAGCGCGGCGGCGTGCTGGGCGCTATGGAAACCGGCTACCAGCGCGGGCGCATTCAGGAAGAGTCCATGCTGTACGAGCACCGCAAGCACGACGGCACCTTGCCGATCATTGGGGTAAATACCTTCCTGAATCCCAACCCCGCCGGGGCCCCCGAGCTGGAGCTGGCACGCGGCACCGAAGAGGAGAAGCAAGCCGCACTGTCGCGCCTGCAAGCGTTCCAGGCCCAGCACGCTGCCGAGGCTCCCGCCATGCTGGAGCGGCTGCAACAGGCCGTGCTGGAAGGGGAAAACGTATTTGCCGTGCTGATGGACGCGGTGCAGGTCTGCTCGCTGGGCCAAATTACGAATGCGCTGTTTGAGGTGGGCGGTCAGTACCGGCGCAATATGTAGTGTGAATTGCGGGCGGATGACAGAAGAGAGCGCAGGGCTGATCAAGTTGTTCTGACCCAGGCTGGTCAGATGGGGCAGCGCCCGTAAAGGTGATGTCCCGGTTTTCCCATTTGGCCGGCCCAAAATGCTTTAGGCTAGAACATGCATGTTGCGAAAGACTGCCCTGATCCTTGCCGCTTCGCTGACTCTGGCCTCCTGTGGGCCCGAGCCGGAGTCTCAAGCTACCGCCGCCTCGCAGCCCCAGGCGGAAGCCGTGCCCATTCCGGCGGCGCCTGGGGCTGCACCGGCGCAGGCCAGTAGCCCGGAGGCCGCCAGTCAGGCCACGGCCGAAGCAGTGGCCGCCGCGCCGCTGGCCCAACCGGAAGTGGCCCCGCCCCCCGCCCCCAAGACCGAGCGGGTAGAGGGCGACCTGACCTGCACGGCGCGGCTGGCCCACCAGTCGGTCAGCGGCAATGTGGTGGTCCCTACCGGCGCCAACTGCCAGCTGTTTGAGAGCGAGGTGGACGGCAACGTGGTGCTGGAGCGCGGCTCGGCGCTGACCCTGGCGGCCACCCAGGTGGGGGGCAGTGTCCAGGGCAGCGAGGTCTATGAGCTGGCGGTCGAAGGTGGCCGTATCAAGGGCAATCTGGCGCTGCAAGGCGGCCAGAGCGCCCGCGTGACAGACGCAGCGGTGGACGGCAACGCAGAGTTCAGTGGGCAGCAGGGTCCTGTGGAGGTGTCGGGCACCCGGATCGGCGGCAACCTCAGCTGTG
>JAUNHF010000274.1 GCA_030524065.1 Deinococcus sp. | reverse complement strand
CTGGCCGGGCTGCACCAGCTCAAGCGCTGCACCGGCCAGCCGCGCTTTGGCGGGGGCTTCCTGGCGCTGACGTTGCAGGTAGCGAATGTCCCCGCTGCGGGGGCTGGCCCCACCGTGAACCCGGTCAATCTGACCGGCGGCGGCCAGGGCTTCGAGGTCACGGCGCACGGTCGCGCCGCTGGCGCCCAGCGCGGCAATCAGGGCCTGGGTCTTCATAAAACCGCGCTCACGTAGCAGCTGCATGATGCGCTGATGCCGCTCCTGGGCGTGCAGGTTGCTCATAGATGAGCAAGTGTAACAGACCACCGGCGCACTCGGAAACCGTGGCTCTGCCCTCACAGAGATGGCTCCGTCCGCACTCCGCTTGCAGAACGCCTGGCCGCAGAGTAGATTAAATAATCATTTTTGCTCAAATATTGTCAGATTTTTGCAAGGCCACCGCGCCCTGCTTCCCTTCGCGCCCACAGGAGGCCCCGTTATGATTCAGCTTTCCCCGCAGCTCGTCCGCCTGGGCGCCCAGGCCAGCACCAAAGAAGAGGCCATTCAGCAGGTGGCCGAGTTGCTGAGCCGCGCCGGCCACACCGACCCCGACTATGTGCAGGGCATGCTCGCCCGTGAGGCGCAGGCCAACACCTACCTGGGCAGCGGCATTGCCATTCCGCACGGCACCCCGGAAACCCGGCATCTGATCCAGCAAACCGGCGTGGCCGTGCTGCAAGTGCCCAGCGGCGTGGACTGGGGCGGAGAGACAGCGCGGCTGGTGGTCGGCATCGCTGCCGCCAGCGACGAACATCTGGACATCCTGCGGCAGCTGACCCGCGTGCTGAACGACCCGGCCCTGGTCGAGCGCCTGAGCACCACCGGCGACCCGGCCGAGGTGGTGGCGGCCTTAGGCGGAGGGACGGCACCGGCAGCCGCAATCACCGCGCCCGCCACATCCACCGACCTGCCCTACACCGCCCAGGTCACGCTGCCCAACCCCCAGGGCATGCACGCCCGGCCCGCCACCCGCTTGGCCGGACTGGTCAAGGCCCAGGGCGGACGGCTGCGGCTGGCGCGCGAGGGCGAAAGCCAGAGCGCCGACGCGACCCGGCTGATGGAAGTGCTGGGCCTGGGCCTGAAGCAGGGCACGCGGCTGACCCTGAGCAGCGACAGCGAGGCACTCCTCCAGGCCGCCAGCGACGCTGTCCGCGCCGGGCTGGGCGATGACCTGAGCGCCGCCGCTGCCCAGCCCACGCAGGCCCGCCGCGAACCCGCCTGGGTGCCCGCGCAGGCCGGGACCACTCTGGAAGGTGTGCCCGCCGCCGACGGTCTGGTCACGGGCGTGACCCGTCAGTACCGCCCGCAGGCGCTGGACGTGCGCGATGAGAGCGGCGCCGACCCCGCTGCTCAGGCCGCCGCGCTGGACCGCGCCCTGAGCGCCGCCCGCGCCGGGCTGGACGTGACCATTGCCGATGTGCAGGGCCGCTTTGGCCCAGAGAAAGCCGCCATTTTCCGCGCCCATCAGGAGCTGCTGGACGATTCCGGCGTGCTGGAAGACGTGGCCGCGCTGCTCATGAACGGACACGGCGCGGCCTGGGCCTATCAGCAGGTCACGAATGAGCGCATTGCCAGCCTGCAAAAACTGGACGACCCGGTGCTGGCGGGCCGCGCCGCCGACCTGGGCGACGTGCAGCGGCGGGTGCTGCGCTCGCTGCTGGGCCTGGGTGAAGAGCAGCCGCTGGACCGGGGCGAGCCGTTTGTCCTGCTGGCTCCGGACCTCAGCCCCAGCGACACGGCCCGGCTGAGCCTGGACACCTTGCTGGGCTTCGTGACCGAAGTGGGCGGTCCCACCAGCCACACCGCCATCATGGCGCGGGGGCTGGGCGTACCGGCGGTGGTGGCGGCGGGCGCGGGCCTGAGCAGCG
This sequence comes from Deinococcus sp., assembly GCA_030524065.1. Lineage (GTDB taxonomy): Bacteria > Deinococcota > Deinococci > Deinococcales > Deinococcaceae > Deinococcus. The sequence goes on along the minus strand of JAUNHF010000274.1, from coordinate 934 downwards.
TCCCCGACGGCACGCCCGCCATCTTGGACGGCGGCGCAGGCCGGCTGTACCTGAATCCCTCGGAGGCCGACCTGCACGCCGCCGGAGAGCAGCGCCGCCGGCTAGACGCGGCCAGAGAAGCTGCTTTCGCCGGGCGGATGCAGCCGGGGCAAACCCGCGACGGCGCCCGCGTAGAGGTGGCGGCCAACATCAACCGCGCCGCCGACGCGGGCGCCGCCCTGCAAAGCGGCGCCGAGGGTGTGGGCCTGATGCGGACCGAATTTCTGTATCTGGAAAGCGACCACGCGCCTACCGAAGCCGAGCAGGAGCGCGAATACCGGGCGATGGCGCAGGCGCTGGAAGGCCGCCCGCTGATTATCCGCACGCTGGACATCGGCGGAGACAAGGCCGTGCCCTACCTGGGCCTGGAGCAGGAAGACAACTCCTTCCTGGGCATCCGGGGGATTCGGCTGTGCTTTGAGCGCCCGGACCTGTTTTTGCCGCAGCTGCGGGCCATTGCGCGGGTGGCGAAGGATCACCCCAACGTCCACGTGATGTTCCCGATGATTGCCACTCTGGCTGACCTGCGCCGCGCCCGCGCCATGCTGGACGACGTGCGCCGCGAAGTGGACGCACCCGCCATTCCCGTGGGCGTGATGATCGAGGTGCCTTCCGCCGCGCTGATGGCCCGCGAGCTAGCCCCCGAAGTGGACTTTTTCAGCGTGGGCACCAACGACCTGACCGGCTACACCCTGGCAATGGACCGGCTGCACCCGCTGCTGGCCCGGCAAGCCGACGCCCTGCACCCCGCCGTGCTGCGCCTGATTGCCGTGACCACCGAAGCGGCGCAGGCCCACGGCAAATGGGTGGGCGTGTGTGGCGGGGCCGCCGCCGAACCCGCCGGAGCGCTGGTGCTGGCCGGTCTGGGGGTCAAGGAGCTGTCGGTGAGCACGCC
>JAUNHF010000273.1 GCA_030524065.1 Deinococcus sp. | reverse complement strand
TGGCCCGCTTCATCACGGGTTCCCAGTCGGGGTCGGTCATGTCGGCCACCAGCACGTCGCCGTCCTGCACCGCGTCCATCTGCGATACGTCACGCACCACGCGCACTGCGCCCGCGCCGATGCGGCTCCCCACGGCGCGGCCTTCGACCAGAATGTCGCCCTTACCGGTCAACTCGAAGCGTTCCAGCGTGCGCCCAGCGCGGCTCTGCACCGTTTCCGGCCGCGCCTGAAGGATATATATCTGGCCGTCGCGGCCGTCTTTGCCCCATTCAATGTCCATCGGGCGGCCGTAATGCTTCTCAATGGTCACGCACTGGCGGGCCAGCTCCGCGAGGTCGGCGTCGTTCAGCGAAAAGGCGGCCTGCTCGGCGGCGTCCACATCCACCGTCTGTACTCCGCCCGCCTCGGCGTAGATCATTTTCTTTTGCTTGCTGCCACGGGTGCGGCGCAGCACCGCTTTTTTGCCGTCCGCGAGGGCCGGTTTGTACACAAAGAATTCATCGGGGTTCACGGCGCCCTGCACCACCATTTCGCCCAGGCCGTAGCTGGAAGTCACAAACACGGCGTCACGGAAGCCGCTTTCGGTGTCCAGCGTAAAGGCCACGCCGCTCACGCCCAGGTCGGTGCGGACCATCCGCTGCACGCCCGCCGACAGTGCCACGTCCGAGTGTGAAAAGCCCTGGTGAACGCGGTAGCTGATGGCCCGGTCGTTGTACAGGCTGGCAAACACCAGCCGGACGTGGTGCAGCACGGCGTCAATGCCGCGCACGTTCAGGAAGGTTTCCTGCTGCCCAGCGAAACTGGCTTCGGGCAGGTCCTCGGCGGTGGCAGAGGAGCGCACAGCCACGTCCACGTCGTCGCCCAGGCCAGCGTAGGCTTCACGAATGGCTGCTTCGAGGGGCTGTGGCAACTGGGCTTCTTCGACCCACTGGCGGATTTCCTTGCCGGCGCGGGCCAGCTCGGTCACATCGTTCACGTCCAGCGCACCCAGCCGCTCACCGATGCGGGTCTCAATATCGTTCTCGCGCAAAAACAGCCGGAAGGCGTCGGCTGTGGTGGCAAAACCGCCGGGCACACGCACGCCAGCGCCGGCCAGACCCTGAATCATTTCGCCGATGCTGGCGTTCTTCCCACCGACAACTTCCACATCGGTCATGCGCAGGGTTTCAAAGGGGCGAATCATTTCCATCATCTCTCCTTGGGCTTGGAAGCTGAGCAAAGCAAAGTGCCAACAAAGTAGCGGGACGTGGCAGGCCTCACCGGGGACGGGGGCCAGCGTTTGTGCCGTGTAGCTGCTGGTTTGTGCGTAAAGAGCTAGGGTGCCAGTTTAGCCCAAAATGCCCGGTGCAGTGGCGCTGACCGGGCCAGTTCGGGTGGTCGCCGCCCGCGCTAGTCTGAGCGCATGTCACCATCACGTCAGGTCCTGGTTGTCTCGGATCACACCGGCATCACGGCCGAGAACATGGCCCGCGCCCTGCTGGCTCACTTTCCCGGCGAGCAGCTGGCCTATTCGGTGCGCCCCTTCGTGGATTCGGTGGAGAAGGCCCGCGCCCTGGCTGCCGAACTGAAGGCCGCCGAAGCCGGGCCGGCTGAGCGGCCGCTGCTGTTTACCACCATCACCGTGCATGAGGTGCTGGACGAGCTGCGCCGCGCACCGGCCGTGCATTTTGACCTGCTCAGCCGCAGTGTGCAGCAGCTGGAAGAAGAGCTTGGCCGCCCGGCCACCCGGAGTCCGGGGCGCTTTCACGATATGGCCGACCAGCAAGCGTACCTGGGCCGGATGGAAGCGCTGGACTTCGCCCTGGCGACCGATGACGGCGTGGGCGACAAGCAGTATGGTCTGGCCGACGTGATTCTGGTGGGGGTCTCCCGGGCAGGGAAGACCCCCACCAGTCTGTTTCTGGCCCTGCAACATGGGGTCCGCGCCAGTAACTACCCCCTGGCCGAGGACGATTTTGAGTACGAAACCTTGCCGCGCCCGCTGGAGTCCTACCGCAGCAAGCTGTTCGGGCTGACCATTGACCCACAGCGCCTGCACGCGATCCGCACGCAGCGCAAGGCAGGCAGCCGCTACGCCAGCTTGGAACAGTGCGAGTACGAGGTTCACCGTGCCGAGCGGCTGTATCAGAAATGGAGTATCCCCGTGCGGGACACCACCAGCTCAAGCGTGGAGGAAATCGCATCGGGGATACTGAGTTATTTGCGGTGAGTGGATTAGTTCTGAACTAAGTTGAAAGCCACGGTGCTGTTGACGTTTTCTGCCTTCAAGGTGAAAGGCTTGCCCGTCGCGCTAACGCCGAAAAATTCGATATCTGTAGAACGGTAGACCGTGGTTTCGTATTTCTGAGCAGTGTTAACTAGGCCATTGACCAGATCAATGCTTAGAGAGGAAGAGGTGCCGTTTCCTGACACAGTGTCGGGAGCGAATGGATCACAGGACTGGCCTTCCACTCTTTCTGGACAGACATAGCCGGAAGTAAAGTAAACGTCGATAGTTGTGCTATCGTTGCTATTTTCGCGTGTAGTGGCTTGGCCACCGTAGGAAATGGTGTCTTTAGTGATGCGGTAGCCACGAATATAGCCACCTGTGGAGCCTGGACGTGCAGAAAACCGGAATTCCGCAGCTTCTCCTGGGGTGATCGCATAGTCTATTTTGGCTGGCGTAGTGGTCGTGGCAGCTGTGACCGTTTTGGTCACTGTTGCATTCGAGCCGGCATCATAAGCTCCTACACCCACAGCAAGATCTGAACCAAAGCTCCCACCATTCCCACAGGCCGTAAGACCGGAGACCAAAGCCAGAAATACGCCTCAGTAGGTGACAACTTCGTCTAAAGGCGCTCCTGGC
>JAUNHF010000272.1:847-2895 GCA_030524065.1 Deinococcus sp. | reverse complement strand
GCACAGTGCTGGCTAGGCCGCTGGGTGGCTGGCCCCCGTCCCCGATCACTTGCCCGGCCAGGCCCAGGGCGTGGGCTTCGGCTTCGGTGCGGGCCGCCGGCTGGCCGCTGAGGTTCAGGCTGCTGGTCAGCAGGCGGCCGCCGCTGGCGCGCAGCAGGGCCTGGGCCGCCGGATGGGCCGGGACCCGCAGGCCGACCCAGCCGCCGGGCGCCAGGTGCCCGGGCAGCTCCTCCCGCGCCTGCACCACCAGGGTCAGCGGCCCCGGCCAGAAGGGGGTCAGCGGGCGCAGCAGCTCCGGATTTCGCGCCCAGGCCAGCGCCAGCTCCGGCGAAGCGCACGACACCTGAAAAGCCTGCTTAGGGTCGCGGCCTTTGGCCTGAATCAGGGCCCGCCAGCCCTCTTCAGTGGGCGGTGCCCCCAGGCCCCAGACGGTCTCGGTGGGAAAGGCCACCAGCAGGGCGGCTGTGGAGTGTGCAGGGTGACCAGATTCGGACGCATAGAGCTTCATAACAGAATTCTGTCCGAGAGCGCCTGGATAGAGGCTTGCCCCTTCTTTCATCTGTTTCTTGAGGATTCTAAAGAAAGCTTATAATTTTCACATGGCGGTTTATCAGTACAGGGTGCGCGACGGCTCAGGCAAAATCTTGACCTCGCAGATGGAGGCAGACAGCGCCGCGCAGGTCCGTGAGGCGCTGCGGTCGCGCAAGCTGGTGATTCTCAGTATCAAGGAGCCGGCCACTGGCCTCAATGCCGATATCAAAATTCCGGGCCTGGACAACCGCGCTCCCGATCTCAAGACGGTGGCGCTGTTCAGCCGGCAGATGGCTACCCTCATCAACGCCGGTGTGCCGCTGGTGCAGGCGCTGTTCATTATGCAAAAGCAGATTGAGCACAAGAGCTTCCAGGAGATTGTCCGTAAGGTCCGCGTAGACGTGGAAGGCGGCCTGCCGATGAGCGAGGCGATGGCCAAGCACCCCAAGGCCTTTAACCGCTTGTATCTCAACCTGGTGCGGGCCGGCGAGACCTCGGGGACGCTGGAGCTGATTCTGGGCCGGATCGCCGACTTTCAGGAAAAGGACCTGGCCCTGCGCGGCAAGATCAAAAAGGCACTGACCTACCCCACCATCGTGCTGGTCTTCGCCCTGCTGATCACCTGGGGACTGATCCGCTTCGTGGTGCCTACGTTCGGCGACATTCTCACCTCCATGAATACCGAGTTGCCCATCATCACCCGCTTGCTGATGAGCATGTCTGCGTTCCTACAGGGCTATACCTGGGTGCTGGTTCTGATCGCTGCGGTCATTTACATGGTCTACCGCTGGTATTACGCTACCCCGCAGGGCCGGCGCGTGATTGATCAGGTCAAGCTCAAACTGCCGCTGATGGGGCCGCTGGCACGCAAAGGGGCCATCGCCTCGTTCAGCCGCACGCTGGGTATGCTGCTGAGCAGCGGCGTGAACATCATCGAATCACTCGACATCACCAAAGGCACCGCCGACAACGCCATCATCGAAGAAGCCATCGAGAACGGCAAGAATGTGGTGACGGTGGGTGAACCCCTGAGTGGCAGTCTGGCCGCCAGTCCGGTCTTCCCGCCTATGGTGACCAGCATGGTGGCCATCGGAGAGGAAACCGGCGCACTGGATGACATGCTAGAAAAGGTCGCGGACTTCTATGACCGCGAGGTCGAAGAAGCGGTGGACAGCCTGACCGCCGCCATCGAACCGATCATGATTGTGGCGCTGGGCGGCATCGTGCTGTTTATCGTGCTGGGGATGTTCACTCCGATGTTCTCGATCATCAACACCCTCAGTGTCTGAGTCGCCGCAGGTGGCTACCGCAAGCGGGGGTGGGAGCGCAGCCTGAGGCGGCTCCCTCCCCACTGTGACCTGCACCTCTGTGGCTATCCCGGTATCCTGGGGCCAGGTGTGGGTGACCTGTCACATCTGCCCGCTTTCTTCCACACCCACGCAATGGAGTCTCCACATGGTGCCCGGTTCTTCGACTTACAGCGGTTGTTCCACCTGCGTGCCGGGCAGGTGCCGTGG
>JAUNHF010000272.1:0-837 GCA_030524065.1 Deinococcus sp. | reverse complement strand
CTTTAAGCCCAGTCTCGGTGCTCGCAGTGATGGCGGGGCCGAGCTCAGGGCAGCCTGCTTGACCGATATCGGAGTGCAGCGGCGCGGTTCCGGCTCGGTCAATCAGGACAGCGTACTCAGCGCCGACTTGCCTGATGCTCGTCTTTTTGCCGTGGCGGACGGCATGGGCGGACACGCGGCCGGCGAACTGGCGTCTCAACTGGCGTTGGAAGCATTTGCCGAAGTGCTTGGGCGCCCCCGTGGTCCCTTGCCGCAGCGCATCATCTACGCGGCCGAAAGTGCCAATCAGGCCGTGTACCGCCGGGCAGTAGGCGACCTAAGCGGGATGGGCACCACCCTGCTGGCTGCGGTGATCGCCCGCGGCGCGCTGTACCTGGCCCACGCCGGAGATTCACGGGCTTACCTGCTGCGCGGCGACGCCCTCTTCCGTCTGACCGACGACCACTCCTGGGTGGCCGATCAGCTGCGGGCCGGCGAACTGACTCCCGAACAGGCCCGCACCCACCGCTGGCGCAATGTGGTGAGTAACGCGCTGGGCGGCGAACAGCGCGTGCGGCTGGAACTGCTCAGTCTGGCGCTGGAAGCCGGCGACCGCTTGCTGCTGTGCACCGACGGCCTGTATGGTCCGGTGAACGAACGCAAGCTGCTGACCATACTCAGTCTGCCGCGCACGGCCGGTCAGGTGGCCCAGACGCTGGTGGATCTGGCCAATCAGGCTGGTGGGCCGGACAACATTTCGGTGGTGGTGGTGGACGTGCTGGTTCCAGGGGGGCCTCCGCCCCGGTCGTTGCCCCCCCGCCGTCAGGCCGGACCGGTGTACGCCGATCAGCTGCTCCG
>JAUNHF010000271.1:454-2897 GCA_030524065.1 Deinococcus sp. | reverse complement strand
CCGTGCTGGAGCCGCAGCGCCGGGGCAAATACCTGATTTTGCCGCTGGCGGAAGGAGACGCTGCGCCCGACCGCGAGCTGATCGTGCACCTGGGCATGACCGGGGGGTTCCGGCTGGAAGAAGGCCCGCACACCCGGCTCACCCTGCGGCTGAGTGACGTCGCACTGCACTTCAACGACCCCCGCCGCTTCGGCAAGGTGCGGGTGGTCCGCAGCGGCGATTACGCGGCGCTGCCCACCCTGGCGGGCATGGGCCCAGAGCCGCTGGGCGAGGACTTCGGGCTGGAGGCGTTCACCCAGGCCGCCGCCCGCGCCGGGGCCGTCAAGCCCTGGCTGCTCAGCCAGCGGCCCGTGGCGGGCGTGGGCAACATCTACGCTGACGAGGCGCTGTGGCGGGCCCGCATTCATCCGGCGCAGGGGCGCCTGAGTGCCGAGCAGGCGGCGCGGCTGCACGCCGCCGTGCGTGAAGTGATGCACGAAGCAGTCGAGCTGGGCGGCTCCAGCCTGGGCAGTGGCGCAGGCAACTACCGCCAGCATGACGGCGACCTGGGCGGCTTTCAGCTACAGCACGCCGCCTATGGCCGGGGCGGACAGCCCTGCCCCCGCTGCGGCGCGCCGATTGAAAAAACGGTGCTGGGGCAGCGCGGCACGCACTTTTGCCCGCAGTGTCAGGTGCTGGAATAGGCCGTAGGGGCTGGGGCCAAACTGACCCCATGCCCCTGACTGCGCTGCTGCTGGCCTCTGCCCTGACGGCTCCCGCTTTCCCGGCTTTCCGCTTGGAAGGCAGGCTCTGGCCGGGCCGCGCCGAATACCTGCGGGCCTGCTTTACGCCCAGAGCCACCGAGGGCGGCGCGGCACCTGCAGTCAGCCTCGGCGCGGGTCGCCACGTCCAGGTGGGGCTGCCGAGCGGGTTGCTGCGCGGCGACTGCCGACTGGACTACAGCGACCTGGGCGAGTATGGCCGGCCCGGAACGCCCGGACGGGCGACGCGGCAAAACGATGTCCTACGTACCCTGGACATACTCGCCTCAGATGAGCTGCTGGCAAACCCGACCCTGGCGGTCAGCGTCTATGCCCAGGCCAGCAGCGCGGGCGAGCCGGCCGCCTGGAATGCCGCCCTGCTGCTGCTAAGTACCCCGAAGTTCATCTTTAGATGAACCGAGCGAAGCGAGTAACGAAAAAAGTGCGTCTCACCGGGAATGGTGCGGTTCTTCCCGCACGGCCGCGAACAGGCCGGCGGCCTGGGCCTGAGCAGCCTGGTCTTCCGCGACTTGCCGCGCCCGCTGGTCCGGCAAGCGGCGCAGTTGCTGGTTGAGGTGACCTGGGGCGGTGAAGTGGTAAGTTCCCCCCTGGTAGACGTGCTACAGCGCTAAACTGGCCGCATGACCGACCTCACCGACCTGCGCCTGTCGTACACCCGCGCCGCCCTGAGCCGGAGCGAGATGAACCCGGACCCCGCCGCGCAGTTCAGCGGGTGGCTGGGGGCTGCGCTGAACGACTCCCGGCTGGCCGAGCCGTACGCGTTTTCACTGGCGACGGCGGACGCACACGGTCAGCCCAGCGTGCGGACCCTGCTGCTGCGTGGCGTGGACGAGGCGGGCCGCCTGAGCTTTTACACCGGCTACGGGTCGGAAAAAGGCCGGGCGCTGGCCGAAAATCCCAGGGCCGAGATGCTGTTTTACTGGCCTTCGCTGGAGCAGCAGGTGCGGGTGCGCGGCAGCATGGAGCGGCTGAGCGAAGCGGCGAGCACCGAGTATTTTCATCAGCGCCCCCGCGACAGCCAGCTGGCCGCTCACGCCAGTACCCCGCAAAGTGCACCTATCGGCAGCCGCGCCGAACTGGAAGCCAAATTTGCCGCGCTGCATGAGCAGTTTGCCGGAGAGGAAGTGCCCAAACCCAGTTTTTGGGGCGGCCCAGCCGGATGCATGACCGGCTGGTGTACCGGCGCGCCGCCGATGGGACGTGGGGGCTAGAACGCCTGATGCCCTGAGGGCAAAGGACCTGTGGGCACCTTCATGCCCGCACAGGGGCAAGCGGACCACCCGCCTTGGGACTTGGCAGCTGTGACGCCGCTGTAATCAAAATGGCCTTAATATAAAAACAACTTCACACAACTCTGTGAAGGGAAGCGTTGATTCCCGTCCTGTAATTCGGGCACCTCGGACGGGAGGAGCCAGTGGTGCGACCGGCTTTTCATCCTGTACGCAGCAGCCGACGAGCGAGCGGCGTGTGTCACTTTTTAGGGAGTTGTGATGTCCATGTTCAAAAAAACTGCACTGGTGATTCTCCTTGCCGCCCTGTCCTCCGCACTGGCGGTCAGCAGCACCCAGACCGACTACGACAACGCCAGCCTGTCCCTGACCGCGCAGGGCACCTACGCCGAAGCCGTCAGCTTCAGCGTGCCCAGCACCGAGCTGACGCTGAGTGCCGAGCAGATTCGCCCC
>JAUNHF010000271.1:0-444 GCA_030524065.1 Deinococcus sp. | reverse complement strand
GGCAACAGCTTCACGGTCTCTATCCCCGTGACCAACACCACTGACCGCACCATCAAGCTGACGGCCACGGCGGGAGCGCCCAGCGGCACCGGCGCCGCCCAGCTGACCGTGGCGCCCGTCAACGCCGAGGCCAGCGTGCCTGCCGGACAGACCACCACCCTCACCTTCACGCTCGCTTTTAGCAGCAGCATGGACGCCGCGCAGGCCGGACAGACGGTCGCCGTGGTGTTCGATGTGGCCGCCACTGCCGGTGACGACAACACCAGCGCCGAGGGCAGCAGCTTCTAATACGGATGAGGGCCGAGCCGTTTCATTTGAAGCGGCAACACCCAACCAGGGGAAGGTGTGCCCCGTGCTGCGCGGCGTACCTCCTTTGACCTTCATGAGATGCGTGTTACAGCGCATCTTTTTTTGGTCCACTTCATCTCAGAATGTCCCCAATTA
>JAUNHF010000270.1:2620-2903 GCA_030524065.1 Deinococcus sp. | reverse complement strand
GGTGACGCAGGCCGAATTCTGGGCCGTCACGGGGCAGCGGCCTGGCGCCCAGACCAGCGGCTTGCACCCCGTAGAGCAGGTCTCTTGGTGGGACGCTGCGCTCTTTTGCAATGCTTTGTCAGAGCGTGAAGGGTGGACGCCCGCCTATCTGGCTGACCCGGCAACGGAGCAGGTGACCTGGCTTCGCGGCGCCACCGGCTACCGTCTGCCCACCGAAGCCGAGTGGGAACTGGCATGCCGCGCTGGAACGACCGCGCCTCGCTACGGGCCACTGGAGGACATC
>JAUNHF010000270.1:0-2610 GCA_030524065.1 Deinococcus sp. | reverse complement strand
GGCAAAATTCGGGCGGCTCCAGTCATCCCGTTGGGCAGAAAGCCGCCAACGCCTGGGGCCTGCACGACATGCTGGGCAATGTCTGGGAGTGGTGCTGGGACATGTACGATGCCAAAGTGTATGGAAGCTACCGGGTGCTGCGCGGCGGCGGCTGGGCCGATGACCACTGGAGTTGCCGTGCTTCTGTGCGGCGCAGGAGCCACCCTACCTTCAAGGTTGATGATGTAGGATTCCGCGTGGCACGTTCTGGGCACTGAACTTTCCTGGGCCGCAGTCACCTCGGCACTTTTTCCAGCTTCCTGACCAGCCGACGGAGCGCATGACGCATGTAACGCTCCCACAGCAGTGAGACCACCAGCAGCAGGGGCCAGCTCCACCAGCTTCTTGCCGAGAAGGTGTAGGTCCATACGATATCTGTGCCGCCCGCTGCGCGGGGAACGAACCACCATTCCCCCTGCGCTTCCAGGGCCAACACACTCAGCATCCCTGACTGCGGCGTCACCGTATAGGCGAAATGCTGCTCCGGCTTATAGCGGGTGAGCTGTTCCCGGGCATGACTGCCATCCGAGAGCAGGACCGTACGGGTCTGCCCCACGGCATCCCAGGCCCCGGTCTGATCCCGTGTGCCAACAACCGCAGGCAGCGGACCCCAACCGGCACGGTCTCCGCAGACGCCCGCTCCTGAGTTGCCGCAGTCCACCCGAAAGCTGCCGTTGGAAGCGTGGGAAGATTCACGCGATAAGGATACAGAGCGCCAAGTCAGGCTTCCCGGCCTCACGGTTTCTCACAGACCCTACACTGGGTGGCATGCTCCTCTCACCCATCTCCACCGCTGACGCTCTGGCCCTGGGCAGTATTCGCCTGTATCAGCGCTACCTCTCGCCCTACAAGGGCTTTCGCTGCGCCTGCGCCGCGCTTCACGGCGGCGACAGTTGCTCGGCGGCCATCAGCCAGATTATTCAGAGTCAGGGCGTTCGGGCGGGTCGGCAAGACATCAGCGCCCAGTTTCGCCGCTGCCGCGCCGCCCACGACGCCATCTTGCGCGGCGCTCCCCTGGCCGGCGGCATCCAGCCCCAGGCCGGGATGCAGGGCGTATTCTGCTGCGGCCCGATTCCTATTCCCTTTCGCTGCGGCTAAAAGCTGCGGCCCTGAATAGGGCCACGCCGCCCCGCCCCATCTCTATCCTCACCAGGACACACCGGGCACACCCCGCCCATCTCCCCTGCACCCTCGCACTTTCTCATGCTGGTGCTGCCGATAGGTGGAGCGCCGCCTATTTTGTCCCAGCTCCTGTAGCCAACCTGGCAGCACCGAGAGCCACCTCTCCTGCGAAAGATGGCCCTGCCAAAAAGCAGCCGCCCGGTTTCAAGCCGGTGCGGCTGCCTTCGGTGACGGGCAATTACTGCCCGGTCAGGTCTGCGGGCATGATGACGCTATTCAGCGCATAGGCCTGGCTGCCGCCGGCGGTGATCGCGTCGCCACTCACTTGCAGGTCTGCCGGCAGGGCTTCGCCGTACACGTTGGTCAGCGTGCCCTGGCCGGGGGTCTGGCGACCGGGCACCACGTGGTAGCCCAGCACATAGCCGGCCAACTCGGGGTCGGCCTTGGCTGCGGCCACCACAGTGGGGTCCAGCGCCGCGAAAGCGTCATCGGTGGGCACGAGCAGGGTGTACTCGTCATCCAGCAGGGCTTCTTCCAGGCCAGCGAACTTCAGGAGGCTCAGGAAAGTCGTAAAGCGGCCGTCAGCAGCCAACGCATCCAGGATGTCCTGGCCGCTCTGCGCCTGGGTGGTCTGCGCCTGAGTCTGATCAGCGCCAGATGGGGTGCCCGTAGAGCCGCTCTGGTTCATACCACTGGCCGCAGGCTGGGTCATGGCATCACCGGTCACGGTCGGGTTCACCACATTGGTGCCCGTGGTCGCGGTGGCCGGCTCGGTGGTCCCAGAACCGCTCTGGTCCATGCTGGTGTCCATGTCCGTGCCCATATCGCTGGTGGCAGGCTGGGTCATGGTCCCCGTCATCGTTCCGGTCATCATTCCAGTACCCGCTTCACCCATGTTGGCCTGAGCCGGAGCAGCTTGGTCCCAAACAGCGTTGGGCAGCAAAGCGCGCAGGCTGTCGGAGATGGTCAAGCCACGCGGCGCCGGCAGGCGGACCGGGGCAGAGCTGCTGAGCAGGCCACGGCTTTCCAGAATGCGGCGCACTGCCTGGGCACTTTCCGGCAGGTTGGCGGTGCCCGCAGGCTGCGTGGCAGTGGTCTGGAGGGTGGAATCGCTGGTCATGGAGCTGCCAGCAGCGTCGGTGGCAGCAGTGGTGCTCTGCGCCGTAGCAGAACCCAGCAGGAGGGCAGACAGCAACAGGGGGGTAGAAAAGCGCTTATTCATAACTCAGACCTCGGGACACGGTGAGGAGGAAGGGCCGGGTTCTGCGGGCTGTGCCGGTTGAACTGCGCCTGCTTCAGGGCGAAGAGAACCCCAGCCTTGAGGATGGGAAGCGGGCAGTGCAGAACGGAGACGTCCTTACGTTTTCACCTCCAATCATGAGGAACATTGCAACTCGGTGGGGGTTTGCCGCCGGCCCCTTAGATGGGTTTTGTGAGACCTTCAGTCAG